>NZ_CP119676.1:1415000-1617500 GCF_029318635.1 Varunaivibrio sulfuroxidans
CCAACGCAGAACGCCTTCGTGGAAAGCTTCAACGGGCGGCTGCGTGATGAATGCCTTAATGAGACGCTGTTCAGCTCTGTGCGCCATGCCAGGGCCGTACTGGCAACTTGGAAGCATGATTATAATTACGTCCGGCCGCATTCCGCGCATGGCGGAGCAACGCCGGTGGAATTTGCCGATCAAGCTGATATGGGGCATGCCCCATATCAGCTTGATCAAAGTGCTCACAAAGGGCAATGTTTTGAAACCGGACCCTACCCATAACTGGAGGGAACTCGGGTCTCACGTCATCTATGATCAAGTCTGTGAAATCGAAAAATCGGACTGGGTTTCAGAATTAAAAACGGCAGCCGAGCCTGATATGCGCCATGATTGGGTCATGCGGCATTTCATGATTTATATTGATAGCTTTGGGTGTCTTGAGGTTATCGCTGAATCTGTTTTTCTTGAGGATGTTGATAGAATTTAAATAAATTCAAGATTACGGACACGGTTACGTGTGACAGATTGACCTGCCCCCCCAAAAACGGGGTGAACCGCCCCCAAAAGCATCTACCATGCGGAAGAACTCTCTTCGTGAATGACCGGTCTTGGGGGGCAGGTCATTGACCTAAAACCGACGCTGGATCGCATCGCATCAGGAACAAAACTCGCCTATAAGAATGACGGAAGTATATTTAAAAATTTTCCCTTGCGAGGTAAATCAGCACCGGAGCTTCCAATTAAACCTACTGGTTATTATAGGGAATACGTTCACCCAACACCTACAATATCAGGAATTGGTCCGCAAAGGTTAGTCACGGGAAAAGGCGGTGAAATCTATTACACCCCTGATCATTATACGACATTTATCCGCATAAGGTGAGTTCTGGAGAATGGACATGGCGCCCGATTCGACAACGAAGTTTGAGTATGGCAACTATTCTATCTCGGCCAATGACCTTGATTCTTGCATAGCCACCCTTCCCATAGGCCTTGTGGGGCAAGAACAACTCTTATATGCGCTATATGAAGTGCTAAATTTCCCAGGCTGGTTTGGCTTCAATTGGAATGCTCTTTACGATTGCCTCCGTGATTTTAGTTGGATAGAAAAAAATAAAATTATCCTCATTCACAAAGAATTTCCAAAATTAAGCAATAAAGATATGAAAATTTATCTGGATATTTTGTCAAATTCTATAAATGATTGGAGGTCTGATGATAAACACGAGTTCAAAGTTATTTTTCCGGTCCATACTAGAAATAATATTGAAGCGATATGGAATAAAAGTTAATCGGAATGTACAGTGATGCCAATCGCCTGACACTCGCCGCTCCGGGGGTCGGACGATTTACGTGGCTTTTTTCGTTTTCTTCCCGTCCCCCTCCCCACGCAACGAAGCAATCACCGCGCGCCTGAGTTCTTTGAACGCGGGACTGTCGCCGTGAGATGAGACTCTCGTTCGGCGACGGGTGTCGAAGGCGCGGTAAAACCGTTGTTCATCGAAGGCCTGATGACGATAACCGGTACGACTACAGCCCGACACTCTATGCTCTGGGCGCCTCCCGCCCGGCGCGCCTTTGCCTAGTGACTGGTGCCACGGGAATAGGTGATCTTGTTGTAGACGTTGTATTTGCCGACCGGCTTTTTCATCGGGATGCGTTTGACTTCCTTGAAGGTCTTGGCGTCGTAGACGACGATGGCCCCGTTCGTGTCCCAGATGCTGACCAGGGCGTGCGCGCCCGAGCGGTCGAACTCGACATGGGCGGACGTCTTTCCGGGGGCGGGACGCAGGGTCTTGACGATTTTCAAGGTGCGGGTGTCAATCACCTGCATCGCGTCGCGGTTGGGGCCGAAGAAGACATCGACCCAGGCGTAGGGCGAGTTTTTGTGACCGCGCATGAAAAATCCGGGGCCCAGGGTCTTGATCCGCTTGATGGTCTTCCAGGTCGTCATGTCGATGACGCTGACCACGCCGTCCTTCAGGTGCGGGGTCGCCATCACCGGGCGGCCCTTGTAGGTGAAGGTGATGCCCGAGCCCAAATGCGGCATTCCCGGCAGGTCGATATCGGCGATCTTCAGGCCGACGTTAAGGTTGATGACCTGTCCGCCCTTGCCGTTGCGTGACGCCCCGACCACCGTGTCGTAGCCCTGATCGAAGAAGAAATCATCCAAAATAGACGCCAGTTTTATCCGCCGGATGGGAAACTTTCCGGTATCGAACGCCCCTTCCAGCATGCCTTTTTCGTAGCTGTGGATCATGCCCTTGGCCACCGGCCGGGGATGGTCCTCGTAGGAGATTTCCCAAATTTCGGGAATGTCCTTCAAGGCGACGATGAAGCTGTGGCGCGGCGGGGCGGTGTACACGGCACTGACCCTGGAGGTGACGCCGTGCGCGTCCTCGACCTTGATCTCCTTGATCGGACGCAGGTTTTTGGCGTTCAGCAGAACCAAGCTATGAGGCAGGTAATTGCCCGCCAGCACATAACGCCCGTCTGCGGAAACGGCGATGTTGCGCATGTTGATCCCGGCGCGGATCTCGGCCACCGGCTTGAGGTTATAGAGGTCGTACATGCTGACCCAGCCGTCACGCGAGCCCAGATAGACGAACCGTCCGTCGGGCGAATATTTCGCCCCGCCGTGCAGCGCGAAACGTGACGGAAAGCGCCACAGCGGGGTGAAGGTGTCGCCGTCCAGAATGGTGACATGATGATCGCCCGCCTCGACCACGGTGAACAGGTTCAAGGGGTCGCCCTTGTAGACCGGGTGAGGGGGAAGGCCGGCCGGATCGTTATGCAGAACGTAGCTGGCCTTGATCTTATCCATATCCCAGGTCGGGCGTACGGCGGGCGGAGTGAAGATAAAGTCCCGCAACGCCGCGATCTGATCCTTGCGTAGAACGGTCTTGAACGGGGGCATTTGCGTCGCCGTGCGCCCGTCGGCGATCACCGCCAGAGCTTTTTTCCGCCCCGTGCGATGGAGATTTTCGGGCAACAGCGCGGGGCCCATGCCACCCAGGCGACCGACGCCGTGGCACGTCTGGCAATGCTGGACATACAGCGCACCCGCGTCGATCGCCGGGGCCGCGGCGCGCGCGCCGGGCGCAAGGATAAGACCGAGAGCAAAAGTGAGAACAGCCCCCGACAGCGCGCCAAACACCATCCGTTTCATCGTCGCCACCCCTTACCCCACGATCCGGGCGCGGGCATGGCGCGAGAACGGCGTCACCGTCATCCTTTCGCCTTCCCCGCCGACACCGATCTCCTCGTCGCTTAAATAACAGCCCGGATCCTCGGCCCAGGGATCGCCCGATATCTGATGGGCGCGGGTGCGGGTGTTGCCGTTGCAAATCTCCAAATGGCGGCACCCGGCGCAGCGTCCACCGACCGGGCGCGGGCTTTGCTTGAGCCCCGCCATCAAGGGATCGCGGGTGTCCATCCAGATGTCCGAGAACGGGCGCTCGCGCACGTCGCCCAAGTTATGGTGCCACCACATGGTGTCCGGGTGGACATGGCCCAGATTGTCGATGTTGGCGACATTGACCCCCGAGGCGTTGCCGCCCCAACGGCGCAACAACCGCTCGATATGCTCGGCGCGGTCGGGGAAACGCTCGCGCACCCACATCAGAAGGAACGGTCCGTCGGCGTCGTTGTTGCCGGTGACAAATTCCTTTTTTCCGCCTCGGGCGCGATCGTCGAGGCAGGCCTCGAACAGGGTGGTCATCGCGCGGCGGGTCATGACGTGGTGGGCGTCGTCCATGCGGTTATGGTTGCCCCGTCCGGCGTAATTGAGGTGCGAAAGATAGAATTTATCGACCCCCTCGTCGTCCATCATCGTCAACAACTGGGGCAGTTCATCGATATTGTCGGTGGTCATGGTGAAACGCACGCCGACCTTGATCCCCATTTTTCGGCACAGGCGCAGCCCCCGCATCGAGGCCTCATACGCCCCCTCCCGGCGGCGGAAGCGGTCGTGGGTTTCGCGCACGCCGTCGATGCTGATGCCGACATAATTGTAGCCCACCGCCGCGATTTCACGGATTTTTTCATCATCGATCAAGGTGCCGTTGGTCGATAGGCCGACGTAAAAGCCCATTTCCTTGGCGCGGCGGGAAATGTCGAAGATATCGGGGCGTAGAAGCGGCTCGCCGCCCGACAAAATCAACACCGGAACCCCAAAGGCCCACAGATTATCCATCACTTTGTAAATTTCTCCGGTGAACAGCTCGCCGGGAAATTTTTTATCCGCCGAAATCGAATAGCAATGCTTGCAGGTCAGATTGCAGCGCCGGATCAGGTTCCAGATCACCACCGGGCCGGACGGCGGACGCGCCGGGGTGAGCGGCCGGGGGTTTAACACCTCGTCGATAAAACGCGACAACCGAAACATGCGCTTTCTCCTTGTCCGTACGCTTACCCGGATTGCGGCCTAAAGCCGTAATCCTGTTTTTTTTAAAATCTCCGTGCTCAACAAAACGTCGCCGCCGGCCGCCGCCGCGCCCAATAAGCGGCGGATGTCGTCGATGTGGCGATCCACCCCCGCCCGGTCCTTGCCGTGGACCATGGCGAACAGGTTATAAGGCCAGCGTGCCCCGGCGCGGGGACGGCGATAGCAATGGCTGACGAAGGCCAACGCCCCGACCGCGGGCCCCAGCGTCACCAGCGCGTCGTCGGCGACGTCCCACACCGTCATCGCATTAACCCGGTAACCGAGGCGGTAATGATTGGGGACCGCCCCGATGCGGCGAATAATTCCCGACGCCAGCATTTTGTCCATGCGCGCGCGGACCTCGCCCCCGGGAATGCCGACCGCGCGACCGACCGCGTCGTAGGGCCGGGGGTGCAGAGGCAATCCGTCCTGAGTCGCCCGAATCAACGCCCGGTCAATGGCGTCGATAGGGGTGGGGATGGGAGTGGTCGCCGTCATGCCTCGAACCTCAAACCGATAAAATATTCCTCTTCCTTGGGCACGTTGAGCACGTCCAGTCCGGTTTCCGCTTCTATGGCGGCGATGACGCGAGCGATATCGCCGGGTCGTTCGGTGGCGATCACGAACCACATGTTGAAAGCATGATCGCGACGGTAATTGTGCGCCACCTCGGGGTGGGCGTTGACCAGGACGGCGATCCGCGCGAAATCGTCGTCATCGACACTCAAGGCCGCCAAGGTCAGTCCACCGCCCATTTTCTCGGCATGGTACATCGGGCCGAAACGGCTCAAAACACCCCGTTCGAGCAGACTTTTCAGGCGCTCGATCAGGGTATCCTCGGCCAGTCCCAAGCCTTCGGCGACATCGCGATAGGGCCGCTCGCCGAGTGGGAACCCGCCTTGCAAGGCGTTGACGATGGTGCGATCGACAGCATCCAGGGGGGGCTCGTTTCGCGCGCCGGACGGCGCCGCCTTCGGGCTGTGCCGGGTCATTCGGCCGCCCTTTCGCAGGTCAGATAGTGCGCCCCACGCTGCTTGAACTGGCGAAGACTGAACAAAATTTCACGCGGTGTCTCTAAAAGACCGAGACGACCGGCCAGGTGCTCAACCTGGTCGCGCACCGCATCGCGGGCGACGCCGTGCACCATGCAGAACAGATTGTAACGCCACTGCGGCAAGCGGCGCGGGCGGCGGTAACACAAGGTAACGTATGGAACTTCGGCCATTTTCCGGGCAATCCGCCCGACGTCGTCGTCGGGCACGTCCCATACCGCCATCGCATTAGCGGTGTATCCCAACGTGTGGTGGCGCACGACAACGCCGAAACGGCGGATCACCCCCCTGTCGATCAGACTTTTCAGTCCGTCGATCACCGCCGCCTCGTCCAGGCCGAGGCGCGCGCCGACATCCCGGTACGGACGCGCCGTCCTCGGCAGACCGTCGGCGATCGCCCCGATCAGCGCCAAATCTTGCTGCGATACCGCCATCATGTCCATTTAAGGTCGAACCCCAGGTCCAGGTGATAGTCCTCGATCATCGGCAGATCGAGAATCGCCAACTGCGTTTCGTTTTCAATCGCCGCGATCACCCTTTCCAGGCGCGCGCGCGACGGGGCGGTAATGACGAACCACAAATTGTAGGCGTGGTCGCGTTGGTAGTTGTGATTGACCTCGTCGAACGCGCTGACGAAGGCGGCGACGCTCTCCAACCTTCGGGGCGGCACCGCCATCGCCGCCAGGGTGCTTGCGCCGACCGCACCGGTTCGCACCACCGCCCCGATCCGAGAGATGAAATCGCCGTCGATTAGGGCGTCGTAGGCGGCGACTACCGTTCGCTCGTCCACCCCCAAGCGCTCGGCGATCACGGCATAAGGGCGCGGCGTCAGCGGAAAATCATGCTGGAACTCGTTCAACAGGCGTTTGTCGATAGTGTCCATGGCCACCTCACAAACCAATTTTTCCGGCCCGGTCGGTCATGAAAATCCCACTCGGCTTATCGACCGGAAGCACTGCGATTTTCTTGAACGTGCGGGTATCGAAGACATCGACCACGTTGCGGTCGCGCACCGAAATCCACACCTGTTCGCCGCGCGGCGTGAATTCCAGATGCAAAACCCCCGGTCCCAACTCCAACGACTTGATCACCTTCAGGCTCTTCACATCAATGACCTGAACCACATCGTTCAAGGGATGGGCGAAATTGACCCAAACCTGCCGCCCGTCGGGACGCGAGACGACAAAAACCGGCTGGCCATGCGTTGGGATATGCGCCACTTCGCGCCACGTCCTGCGGTCCACAACCAAAACTTCATGATGCCCAACCGCGGGCAGGAACAGCAGTTCTCCCGCCGCCGCCCAACCTTCGAGATGGGGCATTTTATAAACCGGAAGAACCTTCTGTCCCCGTCCGTAGCCATTCAAAATACGCTGCACGCCCTTATCTAAATTCCACAGATCGAGTTTGGCCAAGCCGTCCTCGCCAAACAACCCCGCGATATAGGTCCGTCCGTCCGGGGTGATCATGCCGTCGTAGGGCATCTTGCCGATGTTTTTAAATTTTCGAATGGCCGGATGTTTGCGATCGGACATATCGACGACCCAGATCTGCCCGGCGTCGTATAGGGTAAAGACGAATTTATTGCCCGGCGCATCGACCAAACCCACGGTCTTGGAGCGCTTTCCCCCATCGTAAACGGCGGGAATATCGGCGATCGGGGCCAGGGTCTTGGCGTCGAAGATACGCACCCCGCCCGGCGTATAGTTGGATACCGCGACCATGGCGCCGTCCTGGGAAATCGCCCCGCCGATGCTGTTGCCCGCCTGCATCACGCGCCCGGCCAGGCGCCCGGTCAGCAGATCGACCTTGCTCAGACCGCCGTCCCGCCCGAAAACATAGCCGTAGCGTCCGTCGCGCGAATATACCACCGAGGCGTGGCTGAGGTCCCCCAGGCCACCGACGGTCCATAACTTCTTGTGGGTGGTCGTATCGATTACCGCCACTTTCCCGCTGGACCGCTCAATAATCATCCCCAGGTCCCCGGTGCCGCGCAACGGCCCCACCGACGCGCAAGCCGAAAGCCCCATCAGAAACAGGACCGCCGCCGCCATTTTCAGTCCCCGGCGCTTAATGTTCATCGGCTACCCCTTCCTTGATCCGCCGGGCCAACCACAAGGCCTCGTCTTCATTGATTTCGAAACGCCATGGCGGCATCGGCGTGCCGGGCACGCCGTTTAAGATAATCGCCGCTAAAACCTCGGCGTCCTTACCTTTCAAATTACCCGGCAGCAACGCCGGCCCCAACCCGCCCTTCAGAGTTGAACCATGGCAAGATCCACAATCCTGGATCAATTGATAGATCAACACCTTTTGACGTGGCGCGGAAGGGTCTTGGGCCAGCGCCGGTGCGGCGAGAAACGCCGATACAAGAGTAAGCACGGCAAGGCCGTGCGCTTTTTTTATGTTATGCGCCAACGGCTTCGGCGCGATCGGATGTTTGCTCACAAGGGGACTCCGTCTGCATGCGCGAAAAAACCTGCTCGAATTGCGCGCTTTCGGCCCCCAATATATCGGCCAGGGCGACAACGCGCCCAATCAAAATCAGAACCGGCCCCGTCATCGACGCCGCCAGGGCCTTATCATGGATCGTGCTCAAGGTGGCGCGGCAAAGTTGCTGATTTTCGAGGGTCGCGCCGGCGACCGCCAGCGCCGGGGTCGCCCGATCCAATCCGGCGGCGCACAACCGGTCGGCGATGACGCCCAAATTGGCCAACCCCATGTATAGCGCCAAGGTCGTATCTGGATTGGCGAGGCTGTCCCAGTCCAGATCGAGCGGCGCACCCGCCCGGCAGTGACCGGTCACGAAGCGCACCCCGGTAGCCATTCCCCGATGGGTCAACGGCACCCCGATCGCCGCGCCCGCACCCGCCGCCGCGGTAATGCCGGGGATCACCAAAAAGGGAACGCCGCTGCGCTTGAGTTCGAGCGCTTCCTCACTGCCGCGGCCAAAAATATAAGGATCGCCGCCCTTCAGGCGGACGACCGTTTGTCCGTCCCGCGCCAAACTGACCAACAGGGCGTTGATACGCTCCTGAGGCAAGGTGTGTTGATTGGTTTTCTTCCCGACGTAAATTTGCGTCGCCGTCTTGGGGACCAGCGCCAGCACCGCATCGGAAACCAGGCGGTCGTAAACCACGACATCCGCCCGCTCGATCGCCCTCAAGGCCTTCAAGGTCAGCAGCTCGGGATCGCCCGGTCCGGCGCCGACCAAATAAACACAAGGAGTCCCGCCCTTTGCCGGACAAGATCGGAGAGTCGTCATGTTCTGGAGTTTTGTCATCAAGGGCACTCCACTTCGGGTTCTGCGCGCGGCGCACGCAGCATTGAAATTCGTTCGCGGATCGCCTCCGCGGAAAGGCCGAGAGGGCAGCCGGCGAAATAACCGGCCGCCCCATCGAGTACTAATATTAGTAGATATCGTGCATCGTATTGTACACGTTAAATTTTCCGGTCGGGGTGATCAGACGCGGGTCCTTGATGACGGCCTTCAGCTTACGGGTTTTGTCATCGATCACAACGATCGCGGATTTCTGCTTCTTGCCGTTCCAGACCGAAAACCAAACCTCGTCGCCGGCCTTGTTGTATTCACCTTGAACGACGCGCTTCGGCCCCGGACCCAGGTCGGCCCACTTGGCGATCGGCAAGCTGACGATCGGTTTGTCCAGGTGGTCGATATCGAACACGCCGACAGCCTGGTAATTTTCCTCATCCGGGCTCAGCGGATCGTCAACCCATAGGTTATGGGATTTTGGATGGGTCTTGATAAACAGCGACCCCCCGCCCAGGCCTTCGAGGTTGCGCACCACTTTCCAGGCGTTCTTGGCGTGCTTCACGGGATCGGTGCCGATCACCGAGATCATGTCGTCACCAAGATCGCTGGTCGCCCAAACCGGGCCGTATTTGGGGTCGATGAAGTTGGCCCCGCGTCCGGGATGGGGTTTCGAGCCGACGCCCTCGGTGATCTTCTTCACCAATTTATCTTTCTTGGTGTCGATGACGACGATGGTGTTGCGGGCGTTGGCGGCGGTCAAGAAGTACCGTTTGGTGCTGTCGAAGCCGCCGTCATGAAGGAACCGTTCGGCATCGATCGAGGTAATCTTCAGGTTATGAAGATCTTCGTAGTTGACCAACAGAACTTTTCCGGTTTCCTTGACGTTGACGACGAATTCGGGGTGATAGTGCGACGCCACAATGGCGGCGACCCGCGGCTCGGGGTGGTATTCCGAAGGATTATCGACGGTGAAGCCCCGGGTCGAGACCACCTTCAACGGTTCCATCGTAGCCCCGTCCATGATCACGAACTGCGGCGGCCAATAGGTGCCGGCGATGGCGTATTTGTCTTCCCAGCCCTTCATCTTGGAGGTTTCGACGGAACGCGCCTCCATGCCGACCTTGATCTCGGCCACCGTCTGGGGGACCTTCATCCACAGGTCGATCATATTGACCTTGGCGTCGCGGCCGATCACGTACAGATAGCGCCCCGAGGCCGACAACCGCGAGATGTGCACCGCGTAACCGGTTTTAATCACGGTGATGATTTTCTTGGTGTTGCCGTCAATTAGGGCGACTTCCCCGGCGTCGCGCAAAGTCACCGAGAACAGGTTCGAAAGATCCAGATCGTTCATCTTTTTGGTCGGACGCTTCGACGGCGGCACGATTAGTTTCCAGGTCGCGCGCATTTCCTTGACGCCAAATTCGGGCGGCTGCTGCGGCTCAAGCATCAAATAGCGCGCCATCAAGTCGATCTGAGCGGGACTCAGTTCGCCGGAGGTGCCCCAGTTGGGCATCCCCGCGGCCGAGCCGTAGGTAATGAAATCCTTGAGTTCTTGAAGGCCCCGCTTGCGCGTGAAGCTGGTCGGCAGCGGCACGCCCGTGGCGCCCTTGCGCAGCACGCCGTGGCAACCCGCGCAACGTTGGAAATAAATCTTGTTGGCCTCGGCGTGTTCGGCGTCGGTTAACTTCGGAACCTCGAACGCCTTGGCGGCGTCGTCCTTTTTGGCGGCATCGGCCGCCCCGGCCGGCCCCGCCAGGGCGAAGGACGACAGCACGCCAATCGTCAGCGCGCCGACAATGGTTGAACGTATTGGTTTCGTGAACATTATTCCCTCCGATGATGGAGACGTCCGTGTTTCCCCATAGAAAAAGACGCCCCCAGTATGCGTGAATATGGTCTGCATATTGGCAAGACCCTACCGGAAGGAAGAACGGTCTGCTTTGATAATAATCAAGAACGACTCGTATTCTTGATTTCTTTATCGCAAGTCGAAATTACGCCGCGGAGACCCCAATTACGCCGCGGAGACCCCAATTTTCCCTTTCCCGTCCGAAAAGGTCCGCGGCGCGGAACAATCGGAGATCAAGACGGTCGGCGAGCCTCGGCGTGATAGGTCTCGATCGTATTGTCGTCAAGCATGTATTCGCAATACCGCTGCAACGCCACGCGGTCCTTGATCACCACTTTGGTGCCGTTGCTCGCAATTCCAATTTCACGCAACTTGGCGAACGCACGCGAAAGAGTCTCGGGCTTCATCCCCAGGCGTCCCGCCACCAGCATTTTGTCGTAGGGCAGGTGTAGGACCTCGGAATCGGCGTCGGAACGGCTCAACCTGAGGAGGAATTCGCCAAGGCGTTGCGACGACGTCTTCACCGACAATTGTTCGATCGCCAAAACGTGCGCGCGCAAACGCCGGGACATCGACGCCAGCATGTGCATCGCCAAGGCGTTATCGTTCTCGATCTCGCGCACAAAAGGCGCGGCGGGGACCGCAAGAAACCGCACATTGCTCACCGTTTCGGCGCTGACCGGATAGACGCTGCTTTCGAAAATCGCCGCCTCGGCGAAGGATTCCCCACTGGTCAACACTTCGATAACCGCCTCATCGCCACCGGAGGTCTGGCGGTACAACTTGATCCAACCGCTCAAGACGGCATAAAAATGGCTCGCCGGTTCGCCTTGTAGGAACAAAACCGTCCCGCACCTTTCCTCATGCAGCGCAGCGTCACGGAGCAAATCCTCCAAGCGGACGGGAGGGATGCTCGAAAACAAAGGCACTTGACGAAGCAGGGATAAGTGAGCGGCATTCATCGGGAATTTCTCCTAAACGGATCGCGTCCTTCTCGTTTTACGCGTTCACCCCGACAAGAGCAATGGCCGTCACACGGCCAGGGAAAAATGGCCGTCACACGGCCAGGGGGAAATGGCCGTCACACGGCCAGGGGGAAATGGCCGTCACGCGACGGGCGGAAACCGCCTTTCGCACGACCCAAATCCAAAACCCCGCCCCAGTCCGGAAAAACAAAAAATGATCATTTGATCAATAGGTTATCTGAAAAACCTTCACCCGATTTTCTTTCCCTAATTGAAATTGTGGGCTAACATCCACTACGTGTGCGAACGCCATCAATTCAGGGTGGGCGAACCATATTCCGCCCGTCTTCGCGTACGAATGAGAGCGGGCGAAATGACATAAGGGTTCCACACAAAAGTTTCCTGAGAGCGCATCGCGGATTTCAGGGCTTAGGCTGATTTTAGTATTTTAGTGTTTATTGTTGGAGCGTAATTACAATGACAAAACGAACGATCTTTTCGCTCGTCATCGCAGCCGCCTTTATGACGAACGCCGCCATCGCAGCCGCCGACACCGGCGAGGGCGAGAAACTCTTCAAAAAAAAATGCGGCTCATGTCATAAAATGGATAAAAACGTCGTTGGCCCAAAGCTCAAAGGCGTTGTCGGGCGCAAGGCCGGCAGCACTGATTTTCCCAATTACAAAGCCTTAAAAGATGCGGATTTCGTCTGGGACGAAGAGAAATTAAGCGCCTGGATCGCCAACCCGAAAAAATTCATCGGCAAGAGAACCGCCATGGTCGGAAAGGTGAGAAGCGCCGAGGATCGTAAAGCGATTATCGCCTACTTAAAGTCCTTCCAGTAGGCTCCGCCCGTCCACGCGGCCCCCTTTTAAAGACTGTCACGCCACCGAGGCGTTCTCGCGACAAAGCGAGACGAAGGGGGTCGCGGGACGGGGTCGCCGGGACGGGAAGGCGAGGCCTGACGCGGGGCGGCGCGCGGCGCGCATCGCGACGCCAGCCCCGAGCCGGCTCCCGCGTCAGGCAAAAATCTCGCCATGGGCCTGCCTCATGGGCCTACCTCATGGATATGCCCGCCCAGCGATATGCCCGCCCGGCGGATCAGTCGCTGATGTTCGGCACCGCGCGAAGGTCTAAAGTGTCACGCCGACCCGCCGCGTAATAATAGGACGCCAAACATCCCACCATGGCCGCATTGTCGGTACACAACGCCGCGCGGGGATGAATCAGACGCAGGTCGGTCTGCGCCGCCGCATCGGCGAAGCGCCGGCGCAATCGTCTGCTGGCGGCGAGCCCACCGCTGACCGTGATCGTACCGACGCCATAACGATCCGCCGCACGCAAGGTTTTCGCCACCAAGACATCACAGACGCTTTCAAAAAAGGCCGCCAGAACCGGCTCCTTGGCGATGTTCCCTTCGGGGCTGAAATGCGCATCGTGAAACCGTTTCATCGCCGTTTTCAGGCCGCTGAAGGAAAAATCCAAATTATCCTGGTTCAGCAGCGGGCGAGGAAAGTCGTAATCACCGGCGGCGGTCACCATGGCGATATCGTCGATCGCCTTGCCGCCGGGCATGGGCAATCCGAAAATACGCGCCACCTTATCGGCGCATTCGCCTGCGGCGTCATCGACGCTGCGTCCGACGACCGTCCAATCCCCATGTCCCCGCTGATGGATCAATAACGTGTGTCCCCCGGCGACCACCAGATTGATTAACGGGAAGGTCACGTCGTCGTGCTCGATCATGCCGGCGTAGGGATGGGCCTCGATATGATTGATCCCGATCAGCGGTATATCCAGGGCGTAGGACAGGGATTTGGCCACCGACAGGCCGACCAGGATGGCCCCCAAAAGACCCGGCCGGTTCGACGCCGCGACCCAGTCCAGGTCCCGGTATGACAGCTCCGCCTCGGCCAGGGCGCGGTCGATCAGCGGGTGGATCACCTCCAGGTGGCGGCGCGAAGCGCGCTCGGGAACGACGCCGCCGAACGCCTTGTGGTCTTCAAATTGGCTGATCGTCAGGTTCGCCAGAACAGTGTTGGCCCCACGCACGATGGCCACGGAGGTGTCGTCGAAGGTGGTGTCGATCGCCAAGCCTAGGGCTGCCATCTGCGCGTCGTCTCCGGTTTGATATACAAAGGGGTGGGCAAGGTCGAACCGCCACCATCCGCCCCGGACGTCCGGCGGGCGTGGGCGACGCGCGCCAGAGACGCGAAGGCGTCCTTGCCGTCGATCAGCGTCAGCGCCGAGAGACGGTTCAACGTCTCGAAAGCGAGGGTGTTGCGCATCTGCGGGGCGCGAAAAATCACGGGGACCCCGGCGCCGATCGCGGCGAAATCGTCGAAAGGCCGCACATCGATCTCGCCCTGGGGCGACGCCACGCCATCGCGCCGGGCGAACTTTTGCCAGAATACCTCGTCGCGCACGCAATTGAGGGCGCAAAAAAACGTCGCCCCCTCTTCCTCCGGACCGAGCGCCGAAAGGACGTCCAGCACCCCGATCCCAAGAACCGGAATGGCGCGCACCCGGGCCAGGGTATTGGCGATGGCGAGGCCGATGCGGGTGCCGACGAAAGACCCCGGACCGATGCTTACGGCGATCCGCTCGACCTTATCCAAGTCGGCGTTCCCCCGCGCCATCAACGCCTTGAGCGCGGGAAAAATTTCCGTATCGAGGGCGCGCCCGGCCGTTCCGCTGACGGTATTTTCAAGCGCGCCTTCCCGGCTTAATCCCAAAAAATATCGGGCGTCGGTGGTATCCAGACACAATGTCAGCATGGCGCGTGCGCGCCCTTGTCCGAACCCGGCGCAAGGACGGTGAGGCCCCGCACCTCGGCCAACGCCCCAAGAGCGGAGAACAGCGCGCCATAGCTTTCCCCCCGCGCGGAAACGGTGACACGGCGGGCCGCCGTGTCGCCATCGACGTTTCCCAGTGAAATTTCCAGGGTATCCACCCCTTTCAGGAAATTCAGCGCCACATCGGGCCATTCGATAAAGGTCGGACCGTCGGGGTTGAGCCAATCGCCATCGTCCAAATTGTACAGATCGTCCGGACTTTCCAGGCGGTAGAAATCGACATGACAGACAACAACGTCGCCCTCGTACCAATTGGCGATAGTGTAGGTCGGCGAGGTGACCGCCTGGGGGGCTATGGCGTACTGTGCGCAGACCGCCTTGACCAGAGTGGTCTTACCCGCCGCCAAATCCCCACGGAGCAAGCACACCGCGCCGGACGGCAAACACCGCGCCAGGCAAGCCCCCATGGCTCGGGTATCCTCCAGCGATTTTAACACGGCTGCAAACGTCATCATCCGGCGCATCCAAATCCCAACGCCTCCCCCAAACCCTTTTAAATGAGGAGGCGAGCGCCGTTATCGTCTCCTGGCGCATATAATTCAAGGTTCTTTCGCACCACGAAACGCCAACGAAAGGCGCGCGGCTCGCATCGAAGTGAAAAAATCTCCTCTTGCGGAGACGCAGCGCATATTATGATTAAATAATATGCAAGATATTATTATTTTAGTATACTGCGCAATAATTAATCAGAAAAATACAAACGACGATGAACGCCACCGTGCGCCCCACGCTAAGACCGGACGATCCCCCTCTTCCCGGAATAGGTCCTGACCCTCGTCAAACGAAGTAAAAATATCAGTTTTCCGACATTCGTCCCCTTACAAAGAGGCGTACGGTGGCGGCGTGCTTTCGACCCGGTCTCTGGCATGTTTTTTGCGGAAACTATGCCGATCTTGTTTAACGCCACTCCGGTCGCACCTAACATCCGTGCCTTCCCGGATGTGTCTTCCCGAACCGGAATTTATTTCTATGGATATTTTCAAATACAGGAGAACCCCATGACCCCCGCACAAATTTCCCACGTCCAAAGCAGTTTCGCCAGCGTCGCTCCGATCAGCGATCAAGCGGCGACGCTGTTTTACGGTCGCCTGTTCGAAATCGCCCCCGAGGTCAAGCCGCTGTTCAAAGGCGACATGCGCGAACAGGGCGCAAAATTGATGAAAACCCTAGCCATGGTGGTTGGCGGACTGAATCGTTTGGAGACAATTCTACCCGCCGTCGAGGCGTTGGCCATACGCCATGTCGCCTACGGCGTTGAAGACCGCCACTACGACGCCGTGGGCAGCGCCTTGTTGTGGACCTTGGAGCAAGGGTTGGGCGACGCCTTCACCCCCGAGACTCGCGAGGCGTGGAGCATCGCCTACACGACCCTAGCGGACGCCATGATCTCGGCCTCGGCGAAGGTCTCCGCCTAGCGCCCCGGCAACGCCAGAATCAATTCGCGCCCACCATAGCCGTCGCGCTTATCATGGGCGCGGATGCGCACCCGGTGCATCGCGGGCGGAATGCGAAGGCTGCCCAACGCGCGGGTGAACGGCTGTTCGTCGTCATGAGGATGGAGAAGGACGCGAGTCCCCAGGACCGCCCCCGCTGGAGAGAGAATTTCGAAGCGATCGGCGTAATGCCCCCAGCCCTGATCGTCGTGGCGCACGGTGACATCGAAACGGTAGCGCCCCCCACCCAGGGGCGTCGCGCGGGCGGCCACCACGTCGGCCTTGCCGGCGAAGGCGGGCGGCGTTTGCAGGCCGACGACCGCGAGTGCGAGAAACGCCCCCACCCCGATTACGATCCGTCGTTTGGCCTTCGGTTTCAATTCAAGCATGCGGGCGCAATCCTCCTGCGATCACTTCGCCACGACCAACGTACCCCACCCGTTCGCGGCTGAGGATCACAAGCGCGTGAACGCTTATTTCTTGCGGATAAAGGCCTGCATTTCGCCACTCCCCATGGGCTTGGCGATAAAGTAGCCCTGTACCTTATCGCACCCGTAAGCCAACAGGAGATCCCAAACCGCGCGATCCTCGACCCCTTCGGCAATGGTTTTCAAGCCCAGATTATGCGCCAAATCGATCGTCGAACGGACAATCGTCGCATCGTCGGCGTTGTGGGCCATGTTGCGCACGAAACTCATGTCGATCTTCAACGCATCGGCGGGCAAGGCCTTGAGATAGGCGAGAGACGAATATCCCGTGCCAAAATCGTCGATGGCGATGGAAAAGCCCATCGCACTCAAGCGCAACAACATATCCCGGGACAGTTCGGGGTGACTCATAATCGCGCTTTCAGTGACTTCCAGATCGATCCATTCGGGCGCGATCCCCGCCCTGCGAACCAACCCCATGATGTAATCGGGCAATCCGTCATCAAGTAAATTGCGCGCGGAAAGGTTAACGGCCACGCGAGTCGGCGCGCCATCGTCGGCCCACGCCTTGGCCTGCGTCACGGCTTCTTTCAAGACCCAATGGGTCAGCTCGCCGATCATCCCGGTTTGTTCGGCCAGACCGATGAACTCATCGGGCATGATCCAGCCTTCGCGCGGGTTGTTCCAGCGGATCAAGGCCTCGACACTGTCGATCACGCCGTCGGACATATTCGCCTTGGGTTGATAATGAAGAACGAATTCGTTCGCCGCCAGCGCCGAGCGCAGTTCGCTCAACAACATAAAGCGCCGTAGACTGAACGGATCCTCCTCGGCGCGGTAGACCTTGACCTCCAAACCATCCTTTTTCGCCATGCGCATGGCGATGTCGGCATGCTGGAGCAGGGGCTCCGGGGCGTCTCCATGGTCGGGATACTGGCTGACACCGATACAAAGCGAAATGTCGAGGGTGGCGTTCCCCAAAGTCACCGGATGTTCCAAAACTCCGCGGATGCGCGCCATGATGTTTTCCAAGTCGTCCTGCACGCCGTCGGCGACAATCATCGCAAACTCGCCGCCGCCCAAACGCGCGATGGTATCAACTTCACGCATGGTCGCGCGCAAACGGTGCGCCAGTTCGGCGATCAAGGCGTCCCCGTTTTCGTGACCCAGGGTGTCGTTGACCTCTTGCATGCGATCGATGTTCATCACCAAAACCTTCAGTTGTCCGTCGCGACGGCGGGCAATTCGTATGGCCTGGTTCAGCCTATCTTGGAGTAGCGAACGGTTCGGCAAGTCGGTCAACGGATCGTGCAAAGCCAAATGTTCAAGCTCATCGACGTGGGATTTCCGTTCGCTGATGTCTTGAACGATCGCCATATACACTGGGGGAATTTCGGCGAACGACGAATGGACCCGAAGTTCGACCGGATAAAATGAGCCGTCCTTGCGATAATGGCGTCCCTCGAATCCGACCATTTCTCTTTTTCCCCGAACCAGGGGAGACAGCAGAAGCTCGAATTCCTCGCGGGTCATATCCTTTTTCAGGTCGAGCGGCGTCATCTCGTGCAATTCTTCCTGAGTGTAACCGAGGTTGCTTTGCGCGCCTTCGCTGACATCGAGGAACTTTAATGTATCGACGCTAAAGACATAAATTTCATTCCACGAATGTTTTAAAATTCGCCCTAGGCGTTCCGTCAGCGCCTCGGCGCGCCGTTCTTCGGTAACATCCATCACGGTGCCGCGCAGGCGACCGACACCCCCATCCTCGTCATGGACGACGCGTCCCCTCCACTGCACGATACGCTCCTCGCCATCGGGGCGCACGATGCGGTGGCTTTCATCAAAGCCGCCCCCCGCACGCACGCCGCGCTCCCCGCGCTCCCCGCGCCCCCCGCGCCCTATGTCGGTGATGGCGAGTTCAAACCGGGCGCGGTCATCACTATGGATCAGCCCGAGGAACCTGCGTAGGGTGATCGCCTCCTCGGTATCCTCGATGCCGAAAATTTTATAGACCGAGTCCGACCACCACAGTTCACCCGAACGCCCATCCATATCCCAATTGCCGATTTGCGCCGCGCGCTGAGCGTCCCGCAAGCGGGCGCGTTCGCGTTTCATGGCGACGATGTGCTTACGTTGCAGATTGGCGCGGTTTTCAACCTCCTCCATGGCCTGGGATTGGGCCTTGGACAACGCCTTTTCCGTGCGCCCCAAAAAATAATAAAAGGACAACAAAAGAAGGCTTCCGATCGCCGCCCCGACGATCGCGACACCACCGATCAAGTCAACAAAATCGGTATGATGCGCGGAATATTCGTACGCCCCCGACAAACTGCCGATAGGCCTTCCCTGAAAATCCTTCACGGTGATATTGCGGACCAAATAGCGGCGTGAGCCGATATTCTCGCTCCTGATTTGACCGTCCACCTTCGCCAACAAGGGAAAAAATCGTCGATCGTCGGGCCAATCGGCGGTTCGCACGACCATCACCGCCTTTGAATTTTCCGCCCACGCCCCGGCCCGGCCCAAGGCTTTCATGCCGGCCTCCCATCGCGCCCGATCGAGATAGGCTTTACGCACCGTCACCGCCAATTTCAACCGCAGAACGGCGGCCATGTCGGTGATCACAGCGCCGATTTCCTGACCGATCTCGACCGCCCCCACGAGAATTTTACCGTTGAATATCGGCGTGACATGCCAAAGCGTTAGGGTATCGGACGCCCCCAGCGCCACGCCCCCGACCGAGGTCGCCGTGCGCAAGGCTTGGCCAACCAAGCCGTGATCGTCGCCCTTGGCGGCATCCACACCGACATCAAGAGCGCCGCCCGGATAGGCGAGCACATCCCCGCTCGGATCCAGAAACCTGAAATGCATGATATCGAACTCACGGGGCAGGTTGGCGAAAATGCGCTTGGCGATGGCCGTCAAGCGGCCTTTGTCGCGCGCTTCGAGTGCGGCGATCACTTCCGGGTCGCGGGCGACCCACCCGACATTGGCCTTCAGCACCTTAGTCGAATTCTCAAGCGCATGGGTGTAATAACCATCCAATAAGAACAAGTTACGCTTGGATTCCGCCTTAAGAAAACGGCTTTGTTGGTAGAGAATCTCGATCGACGTAAAGCTAAGCAGGGTGATCAGGATTCCCGCCAAAGGCAACAGCACACGGGCGCGTAATTTCAACGGCCGTTTCAAAGTCATTGAGTCTCCCCCCCCAGAAGGATACCGCGCCTACTTTCTTCAAGCGCTTGTTATTGAATATCAATAAATTGGCCCGAGGTAAATTTTATATCGCATCCCACATCGTGCATTATCGTGCGTTAATGACGGTTTTTTTTATGCGCCGTTTTGTGTACGGTGCGCCGCGGCCCAAGAAACGGCGTTTTTCACGAATTAAGACAAAAGGCCCCACCATGAAGGTCAACGCCTTCGATTTTGAACTTCCCACCAGCGCCATTGCGCAGCACCCGGCCGAACCGCGCGATCGTGCGCGATTGCTGTATTTACCGACCGGCGATCGCCATGACGGACATTGCATCACCGATCTGCCTCGTCTCCTCAGGGCGGGCGACGTCATGGTGTTTAACGACACCCGGGTCATTCCCGCGCGCATGCACGCCGCCCGGGCCAGCGGCGGGCGAACCGAATTGACCCTGCACAAACAGGACGGCCCCGCCCTCTGGCGCGCCTTCGCCCGCCCCGCGAAACGTCTTGGCGCGGGAGAGGTGCTTACCATCGCCGACGGTTTCGCACTGCGGGTCGAGGAAAAGCACGACGGCGGCGAACTCCTGGTGCGCTTCGACAGAGAGGGCGCCGAGCTTTTAGCCGCCCTGGAGCGCCACGCCATCATGCCCTTGCCGCCATATATCAAACGGGGTCCCGAGGGCGATAGCGCCGACAGGGAACGCTACCAAACCCTGTTCGCCGACCGCCCGGGGGCGGTCGCCGCGCCGACCGCGGGACTCCATTTCACCCCCGCCCTGATGGACGCCATCGCGGCGGCGGGCATCCATAGCGCCCGCGTCACCCTGCATGTCGGCGCGGGTACATTTTTACCGGTCAAGGCCGACGACACCCAAAACCACGTCATGCACAGCGAGTGGGGCGAGGTTTCGCCCGAGACGGCGGCGGCGATTAACGCCGCCCGCGCCAAGGGCGGGCGGGTGGTCTGCGTCGGCACCACCTCGCTGCGCCTTTTGGAAAGCGCCACCGGCGACGACGGTGTCGTGCGCCCCTTTTGCGGAGACACCGACATTTTCATCACGCCGGGGTACCGTTTCAAGGCGGCGGACGTATTGATAACCAATTTTCACCTGCCCAAATCGACGCTGTTCATGCTGGTTTGCGCCTTTAGTGGTCTGGCGCGAATGAAAACCGCTTACGCCCACGCCATCGCCGCGGGATACCGCTTTTATTCGTACGGCGACGCCTGCCTTCTGGAACGGGCCGCCGAAGAAAAGGATCCGACGTGACTGATTTTTCCTTCGAATTGCTCGGCGCCGACGGCGGCGCCCGGCGCGGACGCGTGACCTGCGCCCATGGCGTCATCCAGACCCCCGCCTTCATGCCCGTGGGCACCGCCGCCACCGTCAAGGCGATGTTGCCTGAAAATGTCGCCGCCACCGGGGCCGAGATCATCCTCGGCAACACCTACCATCTGATGCTTCGCCCGGGCGCGGAGCGCATCGCCCGGCTCGGCGGCCTGCACGCCTTCATGAATTGGCCGGGCCCGATCCTCACCGACAGCGGCGGCTATCAGGTGATGAGCCTGAGTGAACTGCGCAAGCTCGATGAGAACGGCGTCACCTTCCGCTCCCATATCGATGGCTCCTACCACACTCTGACTCCGGAACGTTCGATGGAAATCCAACACCAGCTGGGATCGGACATCACCATGTGTTTCGACGAATGCCCGCCCTATCCGTCGGAAAAAGCCGACGTCGCCCGCGCCACGCAATTGTCGATGCGTTGGGCGGCGCGCTCGCGCGCGGCCTTCGTAAACCGACCCGGGTATGGGCTTTTCGGCATCAACCAAGGCGGCGTTCACGAAGACCTGCGCGAACAATCCGCCCAGGCGCTGAAGGAGATCGGCTTCGACGGCTACGCCATCGGCGGGCTTGCCGTCGGCGAGGGGCGCGCGTTGATGTTCTCGACCCTCGACTTCACCACCTTGATGCTGCCCACCGACAAGCCGCGTTACCTGATGGGCGTCGGCAAGCCCGAGGATTTGGTAGGTGCGGTGGCGCGCGGCGTCGATATGTTCGACTGCGTCCTGCCGACCCGTTCTGGGCGCACCGCCCAGGCGTTCACCCGCCGAGGGCCGGTCAACCTGAAAAACGCGCGCCATGGCGACGATCCGCGCCCGCTCGATGATCACTGTTCGTGCCCAACCTGCCGCAACTATTCGCGCGCCTATCTCAACCATGTGGTCAAGGCCGGCGAGATCATCGCCGCGATGCTGTTGACGTGGCATAATCTGCAGTATTATCAGGATCTGATGGCGGATATCCGCCGGGCGATCGAAAGCGGGACCTTCGCCGCCTTCGAGGCCGATTTTCAAAGTCAATACGGCCAAGGCGATATCGCCCCCCTTTAAAACCGGCGCAGGATTATTCTTATGAGCGACTATTCGCAAACCAACCTTTCCCAGCTTGGCCACGCCGCCGCCGCGCCGGACAACCCCGAGGACGCGGTTCTGGAGGCCGTACCCAACCCCCAAGCCGGAACCGATTTCCTCGCCCGCTTCACGGTGCCCGAGTTTACCTCGGTGTGTCCGGTGACCGGCCAGCCCGATTTCGCTCACCTGGTGATCGACATCGTCCCCGATGCGCTGCTGATCGAAAGCAAATCGCTAAAGCTATACCTGACGTCGTTTCGCAACCACGGCGCGTTTCACGAAGATTGCACGGTGGCCATAGCGCAAAAAATCATCGCCGCCGCCCACCCCAAATGGCTGCGCATCGGCGGCTATTGGTTCCCCCGCGGCGGCATACCGATCGACGTATTTTATCAATACGGCGACGCCCCCCAGGGGGTTTGGATTCCCGATCAGGGCGTATCCCCCTATCGTGGGCGGGGATAAGGAAGCCTCCCCGAGAGACCGCGCCGGGAATGTTCGCCAAACCGGGGATCGCCACCGGCTTGAAGGCGTGGATGCCGACATAAAACCTCCACGACCGGACACTCCCGAATACCCGCGCGGGGTATCCAGAAGGGCATCGCTATACTGTTTTTCTCACTCGGACTGGGAAATGCTCTCGTTGACATCGACCCGGAAAGCGCCGTCGAGAATTTCCGCCGTGCGCTTGGCGATCAGGGCCTTGACATCGGCGGGCGGCTTGGCGTCCTACGCATGACAAGGGGCGATGTGCGCCCCCCCATCAACGAAAAGCCGCCCAGGTCCTGGGCCGTGTACACGCCCGCCTCGACGACGCCGAAACGTTCGGCGAACAGGACGTCGGCGCCCGCCTCGATTTGGGCGATCGCGACCTCCTTCGCCTTCGGGGGATCGAAGAACGAACCGATGAACAAGAACTCGCACTTCACCGCCTCGTTGACGTCCTCGGCTCCGACGCAAAAGGCGTTGGCCAGCCGATTGACATCGGGAATCGGTATCACCGCGCCGACGCCGACGATCAAATCATAGCCTTTTTCGGCATATTCGCGCACAACGCGGGCGAAATCCGCCGATTTCACGCTTTCCGACTAGGCATATTCGATGCCCTATTCCTTTTGCGCCTTGAGCAGGGCGACGTGAATCTGATTAACCCAAGGTTCCTCGACGGCGTTTCGAAAACGGCGGCGACCTTCAGCTTGGCGACGGCGCTAGCGGGGGCCGTAAGTCCCCCGACGCCAAACGCCAGAACCGCCATGGCCCGAGGTTTTTGGCCGGTCTCGGGGATAACGGACGGACGATACCGTGCCGCGGGGATGGCCGGTTTCTCAAATTTTGTCCGCACGGTTCGCACCCCGCCCGCCGCGCCCTTCGCTCAGGCAAGGGAAAGGCAAATATCGCGGGCCGCTTTCGCGCCATCCAGGCGAGCCTGTAGCGCCGTTTTCGGCGCGCCGTCCCACGATGCAGCATCGCCGATAACGTAGGCGTCCGACTTCATCAGGGAACGGGCGCTGCGCGGATCGATGGGACACCACCCGGAGGCGTCCGCCAACCCGGACGTACGGGTGATTCGCGCGGCCTTTTGTTCGGGAATATAATCCACGACATATCCCTTCCCCATCGCGGGGCGTCCACCAAGGGCGGCGCGGACGGCGGCGCGGCTACGGATCGCACCGCCCTTCACCGCAGGAATCCATTCCACCATGGCGCCAAAATGTTTTCGCCAATGATCCAGGCGGCGCGCTTGATCGGGGAAATCGTTGTTGGCGTCGAAAATTCGGATTTTCGCCCGCGGGTTGACGTAGCTCAAAACCCCGGCCAAGCGTTCGGCGCGCACATAAGGTCCCTCGATAAATCGGTAGGGCCGCCGGGGCACGCGAATCAGCACGACGCCTCCTTCGCTCATCAGCAAAGCCCGACGCATAATCTCCTTTTCCGACGACGCGTCGCGCCACGCCATGGGCAGCCCGATATCGCCGCCGTAGGCGACGCCGGGCGACAGCACGACGCGGTCGAAGGGTAACGTTTCTCCTTTTTTGACGATCCGCTTCCGTCCCCAATCGATCGCCAACGCCGGATCGGCGGCGGTGATCATATCGAGGCGGACCCGCGCGCCGTGAAGATCGCTCGCCAGCGCCCGCGCGCCGATGCCGTCGCCGATCACGGCGATGCGCGGCGCGGCGCGTGGCCTGGAAGACACCGCAGAGGCCGCCGCCGAACGGGCTAAAACGCCGGCGGCGGCAGTGCCCAAAAGAAGCCGAAGACCATCGCGGCGGGTGAGCGTTTTCATGTGTCAATCTCCTGAAGGCTGGGGGTTGGGGACGCGGTCCGCGAAAGCCCCGCGATCCAGTCGCGTTGAGCGCCATGGCGGCGGCGGCGGGTCAATTTTTCGCCGATCGCGGCGGCGGCTTCATCCAGCGAAATATCGCGTCCGGGGTGAATGTCCTCGCACAACACAATGTGATAGCCCAGTTCGCTTTGGACCACGGCGCTAATTTCGCCCGCGTCCAGGACGAACAGCACGGCGTCGAGTTCGCGGTACAATTGGCCCCTGGCGACGCGGCCCAGTATGCCGCCCTCCAGGGCGCTGGGGCATTCGGAATGGGCCTGCGCCGCGGCGGCAAAAGCGGTGAGACCGTCGCCGAGGCCACCGCGGATCGTGTCGATACGTCGCCGCGCCGCCGGGGCCGCGTTCTCCGGGTAATCGGGGTTCACCGTAACCAGGATATGGCGCGCGGTCCGCGTTTCGGGCATGTGAAAAAGGTTGGGGTTGGCGTCGTAGTAGGCCGCGATTTCCCGCGCGGTGACCGGCGGCGTTCTCTCGGCGATGCGCGCAAGAATGGCGTCGAACCGGAGTTCGCGCCGAAGCGCCGTGGCCAGCATATCTTCGTTAAGCGCGTTATCGGCGAGCACGCGAAGAAAATCGGCGCGGCCGGCATAGCGCGCCTGAACGTCTTGTAGGGCGCCGGCCACGGCGCCGGGGCGAGCGCGCACAAAATCCGCCGGAACGGAAGAAAGAACCAAGTCTTCGATCGCCAGGGTCTTTCGCGCCATGTCGCGCGCCCGCGCCAAAGCCGATGCATCCAACGCCGCGGGAGGTTGGGCGAACGCCCCCAAGGCGCACTTCAGAAGATGGTAAGCGAAGATCGAAGGTTCTTCGCTCGGAGGCATGGAGAGGGTCATTGTTCTCGCGCCCCACCGGAGCGCGCGCCCGTCGCTTGCGCAGCGGGGCAGGGGCTCAATTGCTCCTCCGCGACAACAAGCGTGCGTCCCGGAAAACGCACATGGTAGACAACCGCCCCTCGGGAAGGATCATCGTTTAGGGTTTTTACGATCTCTCCTTCTCTTCCGGCCTCGACCACAATCGTCCCTCCCACGGAAAAGGCGACCTTCGCCGTCACCTTGTCGCGAAATTCGAAACGGCGCGGGACCCACGGGGCGTCGGCGCGCTGCAATTCTTCCTCGCGGCAACCGACCAGTTTGTCTTCGTCCAGAAAATGAACGGCGTAGATAATCTGGTCCTGCAAAAATGTGCCGACGTTCTGCACGAAACCGACGCTGCCGCGCGACACCAGGCGCGCGCCGGTCTTTTCTCCGGGAAAGGTGCCGTCGTTGCGCACCGTGCGCATCACCCGGACGCCGTCGCCGTAATCGAACTGGGGTTTCATCGCCCGCTTACTCCGCGTTCAGGAGATCTTCGGCGGACACGAAGGTCTTTTGCGGCGCGTTCATGTGAAAAACCTTGAAGACTTTTTCCCGCTGCGCCGTGGAGACGACGAAGTCCCGGTAGGCGCGGGTCAGCGCCGCGCCATACGCGCGGCGGACGTCTCCAGCCTCCGCGCCGCAGACGTCCTCGCCTTGGGCGATGTAATCGTGAAAACGCTGCAAAATGTGCAACCGGTTGACGTGCACCACTTGGGGATCGTAGGGAACCTCGAAATAGTCGAGGAAATCCTCGGCGGTGCTCAAATCATCCATTTCTTCGTTCAGCTCATCGGCAAACATGCGCGTTCTCCTTCGTTATTCTCAGTTGATCGAATCCACCGCCCCCGCGGCGCCGTCGATGGCGCCGCGCGCCCAGACCGACAAAACCCGCGCGCCGAGGCGATCGTTGCTATCGCACGCCTGCACCTTATCCAGCGCCGCCTGGGCCCTTTCCGGCGCGCCCAGGCGCAAATGCAGATAGCCCACGGCTTTCAACGATTGCAGATAAAAACGCACCAAAGGCATCGCACCCGCGGAGGCCTCTTCGAGCATTTCCGGCGAAACCTCGTTCCAAGACGCCGGCAATCCCAATCTCTCGGCGAGTAGTCCGATCGCCCGATGGGCCACATCCAGGGAGTCTTCCAGGCGATGGGTATAGAAATAGAACCGATACAGCGCCACCAGCACGCTCAGATGATCGGGGGCGATTTTTTGCGCCTCCTGCAGGTGCGCCTCCGCTATTTTAAAACTGGCGCCTTGACCGACCCCGAAAACGGTCGCCGCGGAAGCCTGGTCGATTAACGCCTTGGCGCGCGCGGGCAACGCCTCGTCGCAGTACAGGGTACGGGTCTCGAAATCGAGCAGGTCCATCGTGTTATCCTCTCACCGCCATTTTTGTCGTTTCCACTTTCACCGCGTCCATTTCCACCGCTTCCAGGCGCGCCTTGCGCCGGCGCGGCAGATCGTGCGCGCACAGCGCCGGCCCGTCGCATTCGGCGCATTCGGGCTCCACGTCGCCCGGCGGAAAGCGCGCCTCCAACTGACCCAAACGCTCCAAAATGCAGGCCATCGCATCGGCCACCGGGTCGGCGATCAGGTGGTGATTGAGGTCGATCCCCGACGGGTTGAGGTGCTCGACCCCGCGCCGTCGCACCACGCGCCCCGGAACGCCGACCGCCGTGCGCCCCTCGGGGACGTCGTCGATAACCACCGAGTTCGCCCCCACCTTGGCGTGCGCGCCGATGGTGACCGGCCCCAGGACCACCGCCCCGCTGCCGATGATGACGCCGTCGCCCAAGGTAGGATGGCGCTTGCCCTTGCTCCACGACGTGCCGCCCAGGGTGACGCCGTGATACAAGGTCACGTCGTCGCCGACACGGGCGGTCTCGCCGATCACCACGCCGGCCCCGTGATCAATGAAAAAACGCTGCCCGATGACGGCGGCGGGATGTATTTCAATGTGCGTGACCATGCGCGACAGAAACGCCATCAGGCGCGCCGCATAGCACCAACCCCGACGCCACAACCCGTGGGCCAGGCGGTGGGCGATCACGGCATGGACCCCGGGATAGGTGGTCAGGATCTCAAAGCGCGAGGAGGCCGCCGGATCGCGCGCGAAAACGCAGGAGATGTCGGCCTTGATCTGGCGCCAAAGACCGGGGGTCTCGTTCGTGGGACGGGCCTCGTTCGCGGGGCCGCCGGGAATATCGCGACAAGGATCAGACATGAGGGTGCACCACCTTGAAAAAATTCAGCAATTCGCCCGGATCGGGGGCCCGTTTATGGGCCGTCGCGTGGCGGCGAATGTGGCTCAGGATCTGTTCGGCCTCGCGAGGGGTGAGCGCGACCCCCATATCGCCGTAGGCCTTGACCACCGCGCGCGAGCCCGAATGCTTGCCCAGCACCAATTGATGACTGCGCCCCATTTCCGCCGGATCGACGCCCTGGTAGGTCAACGGATCCTTGAGAAGACCATCGACGTGAATGCCCGCCTCGTGGGTGAACGCGCCTTCGCCGACCAAACTTTTGTGCCAGCCCACGGCGCGCCCCGAGGCGGCGGCGACGACGTCGGAAAGGGATTTGAAATTGCGCAGATCGATTCCCGTTTCACGGCCGTAAAGATGACGCAGCGCCATCACCACTTCCTCGAACGGGGCGTTGCCCGCCCGCTCGCCCAGGCCGTGCACCGTGGTGTTGACATGGTCCGCCCCGCCCATCACGGCGGCCAGGGTGTTGGCGGTCGCCAGACCGAGGTCGTTGTGGGCGTGAATTTCCAACTCCAGGTCCGATGCCCCGCGCATTCGGGCGAAGGCGTCCCGGGCGCGGAACGGCTCCAGGACGCCCACCGTGTCGGCGTAACGCAACCGCGCGGCTCCTGCCTTCTCCGCCGTTTCCACCACCCGGTCCAAAAACGCGGGATCGGCGCGCGAGGCGTCCTCGGCCCCGACACAGACCGCGAGGCCCATATCCACGGCGCGCGGGACTAGGGTTTCGATGGTCTTCAGCGCCCATTCGCGCGTACGCCCGAGCTTGTGGCGCAGATGAATGTCGGAAACCGGGATCGACAGGTCCACCGCCTGCACCCCCAATCCCGCGCACAGCGCCAAATCCGCCGCCGTCATCCGACTCCAAATCATCAAACGACATCCGCCCCGCACCGCGGCCATGGCGCGGATGGCGTCGCGCTCCTCGTCCCCCATGACGGGAATGCCGACCTCCAATTCGGGCACGCCCAGGGCGTCGAACAGACGCACCATGGACACCTTCTCCTCGGCGCTGAAAGCGACGCCCGCCGACTGCTCGCCATCGCGCAAAGTGGTGTCGTTAACGGTCACGGAGGTGTCGCGGCGGGACATCGGAAAATCCTTCTCAAGGTGGTTTCCGAATATTCAGCAACATGCGTGCCAATAATTTTATTCATCTAGATCATAATGTTAACAGTTACGCCCCAGGACGGCGTTGTGACAAACACGACAAAAAAATGCGGCGAGACCGCAAAGACCTCGCCGCCAGGGGACACACATAGGAGGGGAAATTTAACCGTACGCCGGGGCGAACGCCGCGGCGGGATCCGTAATCGGGCCGTCGCCGCCCCAATAGGGCGATAATTGGCGCAGCTTGGCGATGATCGGCGGGACCTCGGCGATTACCCGCTCGATCTCGTCCGCCGTATTGTGGCGCGATAGGGAAAAGCGCACCGTGCCGTGGGCGGCGGTGAACGGAATGTCCATCGCCCGCATGACGTGAGAGGGCTCCAACGAACCCGAGGTACAGGCCGAACCGCTCGACGCGGCGATGCCCTGCTTATTGAGGAGCATCAAGATGGCTTCGCCCTCGACGTATTCGAAGGCGATATTCGACGTGTTGGGCAGCCGGTTGGATGGATCGCCGGTGACGAAACAATGCGGCACGGCGTCCAAGATGGCCTCTTCCAGGCGGTCGCGCAGGACCCTGACCTGGGTGTTCTCGACCTCCAAGTTTTCCCGCGCCAGCCGCGCGGCGACGCCCAGCCCGACGATGGCGGGGGCGTTTTCGGTGCCCGCGCGCCGCCCCCGTTCCTGATGACCGCCCCGCAACAAGGGGCGAAAACGCGTTCCTCGGCGCACATACAACACCCCGATCCCCTTGGGCGCGTGCAGCTTGTGGCCGGACAGCGACAGCATGTCGATTTTGCTCGCGGCGAGGTTCAGCGGAACCTTGCCCACCGCCTGCACGGCGTCGGTGTGGAACATGACGCCCGCCTTGTGCGCCCGTTCGGCCATTTCCGCGACCGGAAACAGGGTGCCGGTTTCGTTGTTCGCCCACATCGCCGAGACGATCGCCACCTTGTCCGTGAGTTTGCTTTGATAATCGTCCATGTCGAGACGGCCCAGGGCATCGACACTCAGGTAATGCACCGTGTAGCCGTCTTTTTCGAGGTATTCGCACAACGAGAGTATCGCCGGATGTTCGACCGTGGTGGTGACGATCTCGCGCCGTTCGGGCTGCGCCTTGAGAGCCGACAGGATCGCCGTCGAATCCGATTCGGTGCCGCACGAGGTGAAAACAATCTCGCTGTCCAGCCGCGCCCCCAACAACGCCTGAATTTCCTTGCGCGCATTTTTGATCGCCATGGCCACATCGGTGGCGAAGGAATGGATCGACGACGGGTTGCCGAACTGTTCGGTGAAATAGGGCAACATCGCATCCACGACCTCGGGTTCGACCCGGGTGGTGGCGTTGTTGTCGAGATAAATCGTGTCCATTTTCTATTCTCCCACCGGAACCGCGCCTTGTACCGGTATCAATTGCACGAATTCGCCCAGCGCCTCGATCATGTGCTGTTGCAGGCCGCCTAGCGTCATCGCCGCCATCTGGCAGCCGCTGCACGCCCCGCTCAATTTGATGAAAACCTGATTGCCGCGCACGTCGATCAGCTCGACGTCGCCGCCATCGGCCTGAAGCTGCGGGCGCGCCTTGGCGATCTCGTCCTCGATCCTGCGGATGCGCTGCAAGGTGGACAGGCCGCCCATCTCCGCCACCGTCTCCGCCACCGTCTCGCCGGCTTCCTCGGGGGGCGTTCGGGCGGGCGCCATGGGGTCGAAAGCCTCGCCCCGTTCGGCCAGCACACGGGTCAAGATTTCCTCGATTTTCTCATGACACGACGAACAACTGCCGCCCGCCTTGGTGTAATTGGTGACGTCTTCCACCGTGCTTAACGTGTTGGCGCGAATGGTATTTTCGATCATCGGCTCGTCCACGGCGAAACACTTACACACCAGCGCGCCTTCCTCGTGGTCATCGACCCATTCCTCGCCCCGGTAATTGGCGACGGCGGCCTGCAGCGCCTCGCGCCCCATCACCGAGCAGTGCATTTTTTCCGGCGGCAGACCGTCCAAATAATCGGCGATGTCCTGGTTGGTCACGCCCAGGGCCTGATCCAGGGTCATGCCTTTGATGATCTCGGTCAACGCCGACGACGAGGCGATCGCCGAGCCGCAGCCGAAGGTCTGAAAAGACGCCTCGATGATGGTCTCGCTTCCCGGTTCGACCCGCAGCATCAAACGCAGGGCGTCGCCGCACGAGATCGAACCGACGTCGCCGATCCCATTGGCCTCGGTAATGACCCCGGCGTTGCGGGGATTGTAAAAATGATCTTTGACGGTTTCCGAATAATCCCACATGGCGCGATCCTCGTCTTTAATTCATGTTTCGGACGTTAGGCGGTGAACGACTTGCCGCAGCCGCAGCCGGACTTGGCGTTGGGATTCTCAAAAACGAAGCCGCTGCCTTCCAGGCTGTCTTGAAAATCCACCGTGACCCCCACAAGAAGCGGCGCGCTTTGGGGATCGACGAAAACGCGGGCGTCGCCGCATTCGACGACGGTATCCTCCGCCGCGGCCGCGCCCTCCAGTTTCATGGCGTATTGAAACCCCGAACAACCGCCGCCGGTGACCGCGATGCGCAGCCCCGTGACCGGCGTTTTCGACGTTGAGATAAAACGGGCGACGGCGCGCCGGGCATCTTCGGTAAGGTTAAGCATGAAGACCTCTTCTCACTGTTCGGGACATCACCTGCCCCAGGCAGTGCAACGGCCATACCAGTCCATCGCCACCACGGAAAAACACCCTTAGAGATATGAAAAGAAATGATTTTATTTATCACTTTCCGATGCCGCCATTGTCGCTTTTACGACAACGCCCCGCGCGGCGCGGCCTCATAGCGGCGCACTTTGAACAATGCGCGGGTGCAATCCCTTGGCGAAGCGCACGCGCGCCTTCATCGCCGGGTTGAGGTAAACCGTCCCGGTATCGTCCACCAGCATCACGTAATGCGCCCCCATGCGCCGGGCGATGCGGTACCAGCCTTTGGGGCCGGCGACGGTCAATGCCGTGGCGGTGGCGTCGGCCAGGGCACCGTCGTAGCCGATCACCGTCGTCGAGACGATATGGCGCACCGGCATTCCGGTCCGCGGATTGATGATGTGACCGTAACGCACGCCCTTGGAATCGCGATAGCGCTCGTAATTGCCCGAGGTATAGACATCCTCGCCGGGTTTCAGATCGACGGTGGCGATCTCGCCCCACGCCTTGGGGTCGCGAATGGCGATGCGCCAGGGCCGCCCGCCGTACTGGCCGACGGTGTTTAAATCTCCTCCGGCGTTAACGATGGCGTTCTTGATACCGTAGGCGGCAAGGACCTTTTCCGCCCGGTCCATCGCCACCCCCTTGGCGAAACCGCCAAAATCCAATTGGACCGCAGGGTTGCGGCTGTGGACCCTATCGCCCTTGATAATAACGTCGTCCATCGTCGGGTGACGCGCCGCCAGGGCGCGAATGCGCGCCATCGGAGGCAATTTACCTTTGGGATTGACGTCGGCGTGAAACCCCCATGCCCCGACCAACGCCCCGATCGCCGGATTGAACAGGCCGTCGCTCATGGTGTAGTACCTCTTCGCCTGCACGATCAGCGGCAACACGAAAGGGCTGACCTTCTTGGTTTCCCCCTTGGCGAAGGCCTTGTTCAAATTGCTCAACTCGCCGGGCTTCCAGGCATGCCAATCCTTGTACATATGCTGGAATTCCTGGGAGAGCTGGGCGGTCGCGGCCTGGGCTTGGGCGCGGTCGGCGCCGCGCACGATGATTTCGACCAAAGTACCGAACACGTAGAGCGTGCTTTTATATTCGTCATTCCCCCGAGGGGCGCACGACGCCAGGGCGGCGCACATGCACAAAATCATCCCGAGACGCCGCATTTCCTTTCTCCTTTATGCTTTATGCCGTTTTGCCGAGACGGGGCGTCTCGCACGTCGGGGACGCGGCGCCGGGGAGCACCCGCCCCTCGCCCATGAAACGCAAATGGCGGGGCGCGACCGACAGCCACACCCGGCTTCCCGGCGCGGGGGTCGGCACATCCGCCGGACGGTGCGCGACCAGCGTTCCACCGCCGCCAACGGCCAGGGTCACCCGACGGATCAGGCCCTCCTCGGCGATCGCGCGCACCCGCGCCGCGATGCCCTGTCCCGATCGTGAATGCAGATGAAGATGCTCCGGCTTGAAGCCGATCCACGCGGTATCCAGCGGTGGCTCGCCTTCCACCGCCAGCCCTCCCCATCGCCCGGCGATCCGATCGCCCGCCAGCACGCCGACTTCGAGCAGGTTCGGCCAACCCAGGACGCGGGCGACCTCGACCTCGCCGGGGGTATCGAAAACATCGTCCCGCCGTCCGGCGCGGACTAAGCGCCCCGCGACCATAACGCCAATCCAATCGGCAAGGGCGCGTACGTCGTCGATGTCGTGACTGACCATGAAAACGGGAATATCCATCGTCCCCAGGACATCCGCCAGGCGGGCGCGCAGGCGCCGACGCAGGTGCGCGTCGATTGCCGACAGGGGTTCGTCCAACAGCAACACGTCGGGGTTCGTCGCCAGCGCGCGCGCCAGGGCCGTGCGTTGGCGTTGGCCGCCGGAAAGCTCGCCGGGCAGGCGCGCCGCCAGCCCCTCCAGGTCGAGACGCGTGAGCCAGCGCGCGACGGCGGCGCGGCGCGAACGGCGCGCCACGCCGTAACCGATGTTGGCGGCGACCGTCATGTGCTCGAACAGGGCGTAATCTTGAAAGACGACCCCCGTCGCGCGCTTGCGCGCGGGCAGGAACACGCCCTTTTGGACATCGACCCAGGTCCGCCCGTTGACGACGAGACGCCCACCTTGCGGGCGTTCCAGACCGGCGATCAGACGCAGTAAGGTGGTCTTGCCGCCGCCCGAAGGGCCGATAATGGCGTGAACCCCGCGGGCGGGAAACGCGCCCGCCGCCTCAAGGGCGAAATCCGCGCGGCGAAAGCTGAGATCGAGGCTCAGGGCGTTCGACACGGAAGAGACGGTGCGATTCGAACCCGATGTCATGCCGGAACCCTCCGGGCGCGTTCGCCGCCGATCACGAAGGTCGCCATCAGCAGGGCGAAGGAAATCGCCACCAAGACCAGCGACAGTCCACCCGCCGCCTCGTAGTTCAACGTTTCGACGTGCTCGAAAATGGCGATAGAGACCACCCGGGTCGCGCCGGGAATATTCCCCCCGACCATCAGGACGACGCCGAATTCGCCCAGGGTATGGGCGAAGCCCTGCACCGCGGCGACCAGGATGCCGCCGCGAATGCCCGGCACGACTATCAGCGCGAAGGTGCGCCACCACGGCGCGCCCAGGGTGCACGAGGCTTCGACCGAACGCCGGTCGAGCCGTTTAAAGGCCGCGATCAGGGGCTGCACGACGAAGGGAAGCGAATAAACGCAACTGGCGATAACCAGCCCGGCGAAGGTGAAGGTCAGGGTCGATCCCGTCAGGGCGCGCCAGACCCGCCCGAGCGCGCCTTCCGGCCCCATCACGACCAACAGGTAAAATCCCAGCACGGTGGGCGGCAGCACCATCGGCAAGGCGACCAAGGTTTCGATCACGACCTTGCCGCGCCAACGCGTCCATGCCAGCCACCACGCCAACGGTAAGGCGATCGCAAGCAAAACGCCGAGGGTCACGCCCGCCAGGCGAAAACTGAGCCACAACGGGGCGAGATCGAGCGCGCCCGGCGGCGCGGTCATGGTTCTTCCCGCCCGTAGCCGTATTTCGCGATCACCGGGGCGGCGTCCGTCTTCAGATAGGCGAGGAACGCCCGCGCGTCCTTGTCCTCATGCAGTAAAATACCCTGCTGGCGGATGGGGGGATACATCTTGGGGGAAACCGTCCAAATCCGCCCGGGGAGTTTCACCCCGGCGACCTGGGACAGGGCGACAAAGCCCATCTCGGCGTTGCCCGACCATACGAACTGGAACGTCTGGGCGATATTTTCACCGCGCACCAAATGTTTTGGCGACAGCCCCAGGCTCTTGATCACCGCCATCGCCGCCGCGCCGTAAGGCGCGGTCTTGGGATTGGCGACAGCGAGGCGGAAATTGTTTCCCAGGCGGCCGCGCGCGCCCTGAAGCAACGCGGTGCGGGGGTCCTCGTTCATGCGCCCCCACAGCGCCAGCTTTCCCAAGGCGTAGGTAAAACGCGTCCCGGCGACGCCGCGACCGTCCTTTTCCAAACGCTTGGGTTCGCGGGCGTCGGCGGCGAGGAAAACGTCATAAGGCGCGCCATGGGCGATCTGGGCATATAGCGATCCGGTCGAACCGGAACTGATCTTCACCGCAATCCCGGTTTTCGCCTCGAACCCCTTGGCGATCGCCTTGAGGGGCGTGAGAAAATTGCTCGCCACCGCGACGCTCACGGCGGCCCGCGCGGGGGCGCCGGAAAAAGCCAACACAGTCAAGACGAGAAGGCCAACGCATAAATTTTTCACTTAATCCATCCTCCATTACACGCTCGGACGGATCGTAGCAAGAGCCGTACCAGCACGCGCCAACGGTGCGGGTAACGGCCTTCATCGAAAGTGGCCGGGGGAGGAATGTCGCAAACCCGACAATGGACCGCCAACCCGGATCGCCCGCGCCCTCACCCCATGATGTGATCATAGACGTGACGCAGGACCTCCAGTTCGACCAGGGCCAGGGGGCGTGCTTCGGTGATCGAGATGAATGCGCCGCCGGCCTCGCGCGCCGCCTCGAAGGGAGGGTCAAGCATGGTGAATGCGCCTAAACGAATTTCCACGGCCCCTTCGGGCGTGTCCACCCACAGCACGAAATTCCGCGCCAGTTCCAGGCTTCCCGGCGCAAGCCCCAAATCGGCCCGAACCGCACCCAGCAGAACCGCCGGATGGGTGCTCACCGCCCCGCCGCCTCCAGACGCGTTATCTCCACTTAGGATCGAGGATGGCGGCAGCGGGGTTGGCGCGCAGACGCTTTTCCCGGCGAAACACAAAAAGCGCACCCGCGCGCTGCTCGCGTGTTTATGGAAGAGAACGATCCGCGACGCCGACGCCATGAGGCGACTACCAGACGTCGGCGGGCGCCTGCAGGCGGTCCACCACCTCGCCGCCGACGATATGTTTGTCGATAATTTCGCCGACGTCCTCGGCGCGCACTTTGGCGTACATCACCCCTTCGGGATAGACCAGCACGCTAGGACCGCTGAAACACGGCCCGATGCAGCCCGAGGAACTGACCTTATAGGTCCCCCACAGGTCGCGTTCCTGAAACGCGGCGAGAAAGGCGTCCATCACGTCCGCCGCGTTGACGCTGGCGCACGAGCCCCGAGGATGTCCTTCGGGGCGACTTTGCCCACAGACGAAAATATGGCGTTTGGGTCTCGGCATCGGCTTTACGTCTCCAATATATTTCTGTTCAGGCGGCCAGCGCTTCGTGCGTCAGGCATTTCTTCGGGCAAACCCGTGAACAGGCCGTGCACCCGATACAATCGAGGGCGTTCGCCAGGGTCATCACCATCGAGGAATCATCGGAAAAATCATCATCGTCATCGTCGTCATCATAATCGTCGTCATCGTCGTTGGCGCTTTCGCGCTCGATTAGGTTGAAAACGTCGCGCGGACAGACCTTGTAGCAACGCCCGCATCCGATGCATTTGGTCTGCTCCAAAGTGGTAATAAATTCCGGCGTCCACGGCGCGCCGCCACGGGTTACGCCTGTGATGGCTGTCATCGTTTTGCTCTCCTTTCGCGTTTGGCGCGCGCCCGGCGCGGTCATCCCTTTTCGGCGGCGTCCAACGTGGCGCGCGCCTCGTCCCAGGCCTTGCAGGCGTCATAGGTTTCCTGCGCCAGGGCGGGCAGATCCCGATAAGCTCCCGGCAGACCGTCTTCGACCAGATCGTGCAGCGCCCCGGCCTTTTCCGAGGCGATGCGCTTAGCCTTGCGCATCGTTTTTTGCAGCGCCTTCAGTTCATCGTCGCGCATCGTTTCCCCCACCCTACATGCCGGCGGCCTTGGGATGGGCGCCGATGATCTCTAGCGCCACCGCCAACAACTTGTCCGCTTCGTCCTTCAGCTTCGAGGCCGAGGGAAAACCGAAACGGTGGACGTCGCGCAGCGTTTTTTCCATCACCACCAGTTTGCCCACCGTGATCAAGGCGCGCCCGAAGCCCTCGTGAGTCAGGCTGACCAGAGGCACCGCCATTTGCCCGCATTCCTTTTCGATCAACGAAGCGATCGCGTTGTAAAACGCCTTGACCCGAGAAATCGTGACGTCGTCGGGATCGCCGACCAGCGGAATTTCCCGTTTGCGTTCCTTGGTTAGGATGTAGGGGTCGAGCACTTTCGCCGCGCTCCAGGCGTCATAGGAGCCATAGGCGTCCAGGGCGCGCACCTGGCGCTCCAGCTCGATCATGAAATCCGAGGTCAGGATAGGATCGTCGGTGGCAATCAACAACACGCTCTCGGTCATCTAACGGACTCCTTCAAATGCTGCCCTTACGGGCGAGAATTTCGGGCTTGGCGTAAGCGCCGCGCCGACGCATCCACACTCTGGCGAGGACAAGCGCCACGGTCAGCCCAACAATGGCGGCCAGTATCTGATTCGGGGACGACGCACCGACATTCGCCGCGACGGCCGCGCTTAGGACCATCATCAAGATGGGAAACAGGTACGCGACCAACGCCAGAAGAAGGACGCGCCCCGCGCCGACGCCGAGCACCACCGTCTCCCCGGGATGCAGGCCGATCGGATCGTCCAGCGTCATCTCCAACGGCTGGGCGGAGGGCAGCGCCGAGGCGATGGTGCTCGCCCCGCAACTGGCGTCGGAACACCCCCCGCATCCCGAGCGGCGTTCGCCGCGCACGCGCACCTGCCCATCCCGGACGGCGACGATGCGGGCGCGGGCTTCGATCTGGTGCGAATCATTCATCCCATGTCTCCTCGGCCATCGCCGCGAAGCGTGACGGATCCTTGTCCGCGCGTCCCGCCGCACGCGCCCACGGCGGCGTGCCCGCCTGGATGTCGGCGCGCAGGGTGGCGATCAGCGCGCCGATCGCCGCGCCGTGGGGCGTCTTCACCGGCTGCACGCCCAAGCGCACCAGTTGGCGGATCGCCGACGAACCGACCGCCTGGGCGTACACGGCGGCGCATCCGTCCAGAGCCTCGAATTTCGATACCAGTTTGTCCTCGTTGCCGTCCTGATCGGAGGCGGCGAAGCGCACGACCTCGATCAAGCGGTCGAAAGTGGGGCCGATTTCATAGACCGCGAGGCTTTGCGCCGAACCGAAATGTTGATCGACGTGGACCATGTCGCTTGAGGCGAAAGCGACGCGCACGGCGGAGGCGGCGTGCGCATCTGGGCGGTCGCTGACGACCTTAAAACGGCAAGAAACGCTCATGCGGCGGACTCCTCGGGGCCGGAAGCTTCCTTGTAGAGCGAACGGTAAGGCGCGACCTCGCCCTTGTGGCGCGCCAGCAAGGCGTTGGCGATCTCGAACAAGCGGTCCCGCCCGCCGCCATACCCCACCCACGGCTGACGAAATCCACCGAGCACGTCGTACTGGGGAAACCCGGCACGCACCAGATGCGCGCCCAGGCGCCGCGCGGTGTGCGCCCCGTGGGCGTTGCACACCACCATTTCGGCGCCGCCGGCGCGGGCGATCGTTTCCAGATCGCCGAGATCGCCGATCTTAACGCTGTCGGCGCGCACGGTTTTAAGGATGGGGGCGTTGACCGGGCTGACCGCGGCGACGACCTGCATCCCCATGTCGCCCAGAAAATCGCAAAGCCCCTTCAAAAGATCGGGATCGGCGGCCACCGCGACGCGCGTCAATCCCAGCACGAAATGGGAATCCAGCATGGCGTCCTGAAGCTGGGTGCGCCGGCGTTCCACTTTTTCGGGGACCCCCTTTGCGCCGAGGCCGCGCAGAACATCGACGAAGGCGTCGTAGGCCGTCAACCCCATGACGTGATCGAAGCGATAATCGGGGACATGCGTGCGCTCGAACAAGGCGTCCGCCGCCCCCTTCAGCGATGCCCCGATCACCAGTGTGGCGCGCGCCAGCCCCAAATCGCCGAGGATGCCGACCGGAAGACCACCGTCGCTGAGCGGATTGAAATCGTTCCCCCCGAGGTGGCCGTCCAGCGCCGTCGCTAGGTCGGGCACGAACACCGCCTCCAGGCCGAACGCGGCGATGGTCTGTTGCAAAATTTCCAGATCGCCCGGCGTCAGGTGGGACGCGGCAAGAACGTTGATCTGGTGACGGCGCACCCGCGCGGGGGGCACGCGCTCGGTGCGCTTGGGCACGAAATGGCGGACGATCGCCTCCACCGCCTTGGCGTAGCCGGTCTCGAAACAGCCGGTATAATCGGGCGTGGTCACCGGGATCACCGCGACGTCGCCATATTCGGGATATTTTTCGCGAAAGACGCGGACATCGCCCGCCAGATCGCAACCCTGGGTCTCGGTCAGTCCGGTGCTCGGCACGCCGATCACGTCGGGACGGGATTTCGCGCAAATCGTGCGCAGCCCCTCGACCACGCTGTCGCCGCCGCCCATCACCGCGCTGACCTGATCGATGGCGGTGCTTTGCAACGCCACCGGCTCGCGAAAATGACGCACGAAAAAGACCTTTCCGAAGGCGGTGCAGCCCTGGGAGCCATGGAGCATCGGCATCGCCCGCCTCAGCCCCATGAAGGCCAGCGCCGCGCCGATCGCCGGGCTGGTTTTCAACGGCGACACCGACAATGCCTTATTGCGTTTGATAATCTCGGTCATGGTTATTCTCCCGCTTGGGCAAGGCGCGCGGCGGCGCGCCACGGCGCCGGCGCGCGCACCGCATCCCAGACCGGGCTTTCCAGCCCGAGCGTCAATTGGCGCGCCAATTCGGTCATGCCGACGTAACCGGCGTAGGCGAATTCCCGTTCCTGGTTGATGTCGAGGAACGGTATCCGCGCCTTGAGCGCCGTATACATGTTGCGCCCTCCCGCGATCAGGATGTCCGCTTTCAATTCGCCGATGGTGTCGATCAGCGCGCGGGGATTGCCGTCCTCGATCATGCGCGCGTCCGCGCCCATCAGGTCCCTGATGCGCGCCTTGTCTTCCTCGGTGGATTTCTTGGTGCCGGTGGCGACCACCTCCAAGCCCAGATCCTGCAACGCCGCGACCACCGACCATGATTTCACCCCGCCGGTATAAAGCAGCACCCGCTTGCCCTTGAGGCGGCCGCGCCACGGCGCGAGGGCGGTATCCAGCGCCGCCTCCTCGCGCGCGATCAGCGCCTCGGTACGCCGCGAAAGATCGTCGTCGCCGATCAAGCGGGCGAAATTTCGAAGGGCCTCGGAAACATCCCCGGCGCCGTAAAAACTGCCCTCGAACCAAGGCGTGGCGTATTGCTCTTCCAGCTTACGCGCGACGTTGACCATCGCCTTGGAGCACACCATCATGTTGACCTCGGCGCGGTGCATCGTTTGCACCTCGTGGAAGCGGGCGTCGCCGGAAAGGGCGCACAGCACCCGAATGCCCAACGCGTCGAGCAGCGGCAGCACATGCCAAAGTTCCCCGGCGATGTTGTATTCGCCGATCAGGTTGACGTCGTGAACCGTAATCCCGGCGCGGTGCGCCGCGGCGGGGATCGGGCGCGGTTCGGCGGTGCCAATGACATGGCGCACCATCGCCTCGCCGGCGATGCGGTTGCCTAGGTTCTTTGTGCCGTAAAACCCGGCGGCGTCGATCGGCACCACCGCGACGGAAAAACGCGCCCCGGCTTCCCGGCACACCGCCTCGACGTCGTCGCCGATCAGGGCGGGAACGCAGGTGTTGTAGACGAACACCGCGGCAGGGGCGTAATCGTCCACCGCCTGCTTGATGGCGTGAAACAGGCGTTTCTCGCCACGGCCCATGATCACATCCTGTTCGGTCAGATCGGTGGTCATGCCGATCCGGTATAAATCGGGACCGGACGAACGGGTTCCCCGGTTGTCCCATGAGCTTCCCGCACAAGCGATCGGGCCGTGAACGATATGGGCGACATCGGCGATCGGCAGCAGGGCGATTTGCGCCCCATCGAACGCGCATCCCCCTGCCGACGCCCCCGGCGCAGGCTTGGCGCAGCCCGATTTCGATTTCGCGTTGTGGGCGCAGGCGGGCTCGTCGAGCAGTTGGGCGATATCGCTGGGTTTCATCGGATGTTCGCGCCTCGTGATTGTCGGTCCACGGATGTTCTCCATAAGAAAAGCAAACGCCATGCCAAGCGCTAGGCCATTGTTTTTACAAAAGGTCCATAACCGGCAGCCTGTCGCAAAACCGACAAAATCGCATCCGCGACATCAGTACAGAACGTAAGGATCGTGCGCCCAACCGTTAAGGATCTTGACGTCCTGGGCAGGCAGGTAGTCGTAGGCCCCCATCAGATCGTCATGAACCGCCTGCGCCACCGTGTGCAGTTTCTTGTTCGAGGTCAGCATGAAGAAGTACCAGGCCATCGGGTAGCCGACTTCGCGGTCGAAGTCGTGAATGAAGCGGGCGAGATCGGCGCCGCGCAGGGGGGCGTCCGCGCGATAGGCCGCAGGCGCGCCTTGGAATGTGCTAATCGGAAACGCCTCGATACGCTGCGCCCCGAAACGGTCGGTATAATTCAGCGTGCGCAACGCCCAATGGTCGCAAAACCTCTCCTGTCGTCCGGCGCTGGAAGCCGCCCATTCGCCCATCAGCCTTTTCAAAGGCTCCGGCGCGCCGGGCGCGCGGGAAAAATGGTCCAATTCGCGGGCGACGTCGAGATAACGATGAAAACGATAAAAAGGTGGGGCGATCCCTTCGCCGGCGACCTTCAAAGGGTCAAGCGGATCGCCGATATCCTGAATATCGTCGGGCGGCAGGTCGGGATCGAACAACAGGCGGTCGGCGACTTCGGTCAATTCCTCGATTTCGATCTGGATGAAGTCCCACGGTTGGGATCCCGTCGGCGCGGCGAAATAATGGGTCGCCCCATCCAAACGCGTAACCCGCGGGGCGCGCGCCAGAAGGCCCTCGTAGAGGTCGAGAACATCTTCCCCGGCTTTACTTGCGATCCATTCGGGAAGACTTTCGGCGATTCGCGCGCCATCAGCGGCGACGATACCCCCGGCGCGATGCCAGCCCCGGCGCGTCACCGTCCAGTTCAACTCGGCCACCGCGAGCACGCTGCGCACCTTGTTCGCCAAGGTGTCGAGATCGGCCGTCGGCAGGACCTCGGCGCAAGCCTGCGCCAGGCTTTGCTTGCGGGCGATGTCCACGCTCATTGGTCCGCCTCCGCTTCGACCTCGGCGATCAAAATGCCTGTCGCCCGCGCCGGGTCGGCCGTGATCGACAGGCAATGAGCCGAACCGTCAACCAGATAGATGTTGGCGCCCTTCAGTTCACGCACCGGCGCGTCCCGTTCACCGACGTCATCATCGAAGCACCAGGTGAAATGCAAATCGGGCCAGTGCGCGCGTAGCGCCATGACCATCGCCTCATCCACCCCGCCTTCCTCGCCCACCCGGGCGGCGACGGCGTCGATCGTTTGCGCCGCGATCATGCCCCGACTTCCGTTTCGATGTGAAACTCAGGGGCGCGCCCCATCGCCTTGGCGAGCCATGGCGGTGGCGCGGTCGCGATCACGCCTTGCAGATCGCGCAGAATATCGGGGGCGTTACCGCCCAGGGGAAACTTGATCGGGTGAACCCCGGCGCGCACGACTTTCGCCGCCGCGGGTCCGCCGATGGAGGCGACATAAACAAGCTGGCAATCCGCGATCAACGACGCCCGATAGGCGTTTTTATCGCCCTCTCGCTCGGACGGATCGCAGGGACGTACCGCAATCAAGCGTAGCTCGTCGCCCGATACCTGGTAGATCAAAAAATGCAGACACGATCCGAAATGACCGTCCAGATCCTCGCGCCCGTTCGAGGCGCAGGCGACCCGCAACGAGCCCGGCATGTCGCCATCCCGGTAGGCTTGAACCTCGGGCTTCACGGCGTCTTCGGGCAACTCGGTTTCACCCTTGAGAATCGACAGCGCCGCCTTCAGGGCGTCACGCCCCGCGCCGGACAGAACGCCGCCGGAGGCCGTGCGCAGACGGTCGATGCCGAGTTTTTTAAGCTTCGCTTGACGCGGCGGCAAACCGACGGCGTCTTCAAGGACCGCCAACATTTGGGCCGGCTTAAGATCGGGTACGGCCCGCGCGGCAAGGCCGATGCGCAGCGCCATGTTACGGGAAATTTGTGGGGTAGCCGAGTTCGCCATGGAGCACTCTCCTTATCGAAACGTTCCCCCCGGCGCTGCCTCGCGTCGGGGGGAACGTGAATTCAAGCGGCGAAGACGATGCAATCGTCTTCCATGCACACTTCCATGCATTTCGGCGCGTCGGCCTCGCCGTCACACTCGGTACAGGTATCGGCGTTGACGGCGTAAAGCCCTTTGTGCGGGTAGATAGACTCGGTCGGGCAAAGCGGCTCGCAATCCCCGCACGCGGTGCAGATATCCCTTTCAATCGTCACGGCCATGATGGTTTCTCCTTGGTCTTCAGGTCAAAATCAAACCCGCTTGAAGCGGAGCGTCGTGGGAAAAGTCGGTTTGGGGCTGATCGGCTCGATGAAATATTTCGTGCCGCCGTGCAACGTCACCTCGCCGCCCCAGGCGTCGTCGGTATCGGTTTCAACGGACAGGATGCTTTCTTCGAGGTCTTTCTTGGCGACGTAGAACAGAAGCTTGCCGTCCTCGCCGCGGCGGATCATTACGCTTGGCATGGAATTCTCCTTTTCGCCAAAGCCGGACGCGGCGACCCTTTTGCAACCGCGCAAGGGCCGCCGCCGGGCGTTAGCGGATAAGGTCGTAATTGTAATCGGTGGTGCCCATGCCGCGGGTCTCCTCGTCGAGCCGCTCCAACACCGCGTTGACCAGGGTGGTCAGGACGTACATGGCGCCTTCATAGCCCCATGTCGTCATCCGGTGCAGGTGATGGCGGTCGAAGATCGGAAATCCGATGCGGATCAAGGGCACTTCGAATTCCTTGCCTTTGTGCGCGGTGTCGCGCTGAATGAACTTGCCGTAGGAGTTGCCGATCATGAAATCGGGCTTATCGGTGAACATCAACGAGCGGAAGTGCCACAGATCCTTGCTCGTGTGGACCGTTGTGTTCTGCCCGTAGGGGCTCTCGCTCGCCATTTTCTCCATCGCCTTTTTCCAGCGCTTGTTGGCGTGCGAACATAAGACGTGGGTCGGCTCCGCCCCCAGTTCGAGCAGGAAGCGGGTCATCCCCATCAGGTAATCGGCATCGCCGTAAAGGGCGAACTTTTTACCATGCAGCCAAGCGTGGCTGTCGGTCATCATATCGACCAGGCGGCCCCGTTCGGTCGCCAGGCTATCGGGGATCGCCTTGCCGGTCAGCTCGCCGATTTTCATCAAAAATTCGTCGGTGCCCGCCAATCCCATGGGCGTTGCGATTTTCGTTCCCGGCTGATTCCATACCGTCTTGACGTATTTTTGCGTCTTGGTCAGTTGCCACGGTTGCAGGCACAGCGTGTCGATGGCGTTGGGGGCGTCCTTGACCTCGTCCTGCGTGGTGCCGCCGGCGTACATCCGATAGCTGCCGTCGGCCGGAGTGTCGAGGACTTCCGAAGGATCGCTGAGCAGGGAATATTCGACGCCCATTTGGTCCATCATCCGGCGCAGGACGCGGAAGTTGCCGAGATAGGTTTCGAAGCCCGGAACCAAGTTGATCTTGCCGTTGGAGCCGACTTCCTTGTCCTCCATATGGTTGAGGGTGAAGTACCGCAAAATTCCCTCGAACATATTGTCCCAGCCGGTGGTGTGACTGCCGACGAAACTGGGGGTATGGGCGAACGGGGTCGGGAAATCCTGCTCGATATGCCCGCCCTTCTTGGCGTTGCCGATAAAGGCGTTGAGATCGTCGCCGATCACCTCGGCCATGCAGGTGGTGGAGACCGCGATCACCTCGGGCTTATACAGCGCCTTGGCGTTTTCCAGGCCCGCGAACATGTTTTTCTGGCCGCCGAAAACCGCCGCGTCTTCGGTCATCGAGTCCGAAACGCAGCTCACCGGTTCCTTGAAGTGGCGGTTGAAATAGGTGCGAAAATAGGCCACGCAGCCCTGCGATCCATGGACGTAGGGCATCGTCTTCTCGAAACCCAAGGCGCAGAGGACCGCGCCCAGGGGCTGACACGCCTTGGCGGGGTTGACGGTCAACGCCTCGCGCTGAAAATTCAGTTCCTGGTATTCCTCGGTGGTGGTCCACGCAAACGTCTTGTCGATGGTCTCCATCGCGGGGCGTTCTTCGTAATTGTCCTGCTTGTTTTTCAGGCTCGCCTTGTACTCGTCGTCGCGAAACAAGGGATAACTCGGTTTAATATTCTCGACGTGCTGTGACATTGTTTTTACCTTCCTCCCGCGCCACCAATGCGTGAACAGACGGGCATAGGGGTTGTCATAAGAAACAGGGCGTTATTCCGCCGCCACCGCTTGCGGGGCAGTTTCCTTCAGCCAGGGCGGGGTCACGTTCGACCAGCATGGATTGTTCAAGGTCATGTCCATGTCGCGGGCGAAAATGGCGAAGCCGTCGTAACCGTGATAGGGGCCGGAGTAGTCCCACGAATGCATCTGGCGGAAGGGGATACCCATTTTCTGGAAAATGTATTTTTCCTTGATCCCCGAACCGATCAAATCGGGCTTGACCCTTTTGACGAATTCCTCGAACTCGTAGCCGGTGACGTCGTCGTAAATCAAGGTGGCGTTGCCCATTTCCTTAATGGTGCGGTCGTAATCGTCGTTGTGGCCGAACTCGTAGCCGGTGCCGACGACTTCCATGCCGAGGTCCTCGTAAGCGCCGATGACGTGGCGCGGACGCAGGCCGCCGACGTAGAGCATCACGCGCTTGCCCTCCAGGCGGGGACGGTACTTGGCGATCACCGCTTCGTACTCGGAGCGATACCGGGCGATCACTTTTTCCGCGCCGGCTTGGATTTTCTCATCGAAGAACGAGGCGATCTTACGCAGGCTTTCGGCGATCTTGGTCGGGCCGAAGAAATTGTATTCCAGCCAGGGAATGCCGTATTTTTCTTCCATGTGGCGCGAGATATAGTTCATCGACCGATAGCAGTGCAGTAAGTTGAGCTTCACCTTCGGCGTCAATTCCATTTCCGCCAGGGTGCCGTCGCCGGACCACTGAGCGACCACGCGCAGACCCATCTCCTCAAGCAAGGTCCGCGACGCCCAGGCGTCTCCGCCGATGTTGTAATCGCCGAGAATGGCGACATCGTAAGGCGTGCTTTCAAAAGTGGCGTCGTCGTCGCGCGCGCCCAGGACCCAATCGCGCACCGCGTCGTTGGCGATGTGATGGCCCAAGGACTGGGACACGCCGCGAAAACCTTCGCAGCGCACGGGAACGACGGTTTTGCCGTGTTCGGCGGCCTTTTTCTTGGCCACCGCCTCGATATCGTCGCCGATCAGGCCGATCGGGCATTCCGATTGGATCGTGGTGCCCTTGTTCAGAGGGAACAGGGTTTCGATCTCGTCGATCAATTTATCGAGCTTCTTATCGCCGCCGAAAACGATGTCCTTTTCCTGAAAATCGGAGGTGAAGTTCATCGTCCCGAAGGTGTTCACCCCGGTGGCGCCGACGTAATAGTTACGCCGACCGGCGCGCGAATACTGGCCGCAGCCGACGGGACCGTGCGAGACATGAATCATGTCCTTGACCGGCCCCCACACCACACCCTTGGATCCGGCGTATGCGCAGCCGCGGATGGTCATCACCCCGGGCAGCGACTTGCGGTTGGAGGTGATGCAGTTTTTCGACTGGGTTTCGCTTTGATCGTTCGTCGTTAAATGTTTGGCGCGATCCTCGCGCGCGGTTTCCGGATAGACTTCGAGCACTTCTGCGATCAGGCTCTCGGTTTCTTCTTTGGTCATGTCGGTCATGACGGTTCTCCTCCAAATTGGCATAGGGTCGCCCCAGAGCGGCGGCGCAACCCGCCGCCCCGGAAATACGCTTAGGCCGTCGCCGCCACCTCGGGGGCGACCTCGGCCGCAACCTGACCGATAATGGTCTCGTCCTCTTCGTCCATCAGGCCAAATTCCATCAACAGGTCTTCGAGATCGTCCATGGAAATCGGGGTCGGAATGACGAAATTGGTGTTTTCCGCGATCTTTTTCGCCAAGGCCCGGTATTCGTCGGCCTGTTTGGCTTTCGGATCGTATTCGATGACCGTCATGCGGCGAATTTCGGCATGCTGCACGACATTGTCACGGGGCACGAAGTGGATCATCGTGGTGCCCAATTTAGCGGCCAGGGCGTCGATCAGTTCGTCCTCGCGGTCGGTGTTGCGCGAATTGCAGATCAGGCCCGCCAGACGGACGCTGCCCGAATTGGCGTATTTGACGATACCCTTGGAAATGTTGTTGGCGGCGTACATCGCCATCATCTCGCCGGAACAGACGATGTAAATTTCCTGCGCCTTGTTTTCGCGGATCGGCATCGCGAAGCCGCCGCAAACCACGTCGCCGAGCACATCGTAGAAGACGAAATCGAGGTCTTCTTCGTAGGCCCCCTCTTCCTCAAGGAAGTTGATGGCGGTGATCACGCCGCGGCCGGCGCAGCCGACGCCCGGCTCCGGTCCACCGGATTCGACGCACATGATTTCCTTGTAGCCGGGCTTGAGCACGTCATCGAGTTCGAGATCCTCGACGCTGCCCGCATCGGCGGCCATCTGCATGATCGTGTCCTGAGCCTTGGCGTGCAGGATCAAACGGGTCGAGTCGGCCTTCGGGTCGCAACCGACAATCATCACTTTCTTGCCGGCCTCGGCCAGGGCGGCGACAAGGTTCTGGGTCGTGGTCGATTTACCAATCCCCCCCTTGCCGTAAATGGCGCATTGACGAAGAGCCATAATTACTTCCTCCTTGAAGTTACATTGCATGTATCGTGTTGGCGCCCGACAGGCGGACGAAACGGATCTCCTCCCAGTTCCGCAAGGGCTATGCCAATTCCAAAAAAACACCCCAACACCTTGTTTTCTTGGAAAAGTTATTTAAAGATGGCCGCGTGATGGTGGTCAGCCTCGCGACAAAAACCATAATTTTTGTATGGATACCGACACGATGACGAAGGACGCCGGCACGGCACGGCCCCCGACACGGGAAGGGGATGAAAGCGGGGCGCCCCGTTTCGCCCATACCGCCCTCAACCGCTGCAACGTCCCGCCCCACATCATCGCCGCCCAGGCTTTTCAGAAGCATCCCCTGGCGATCGAAATCGACGGGGTACGGACGTTCCATGGCGATCTTTTCCGCCGCCTGGATCGCCTGACGACGCCGGACGCGCGGGCCCGAGCCTTCGCCGATTACATGACCGTGGCGTTCCGCCTGCACCGTCCCCAGGACGTCGGCGGCGGCGATGCGCGAAAGCGGGGACGCGAGGGGGCGACCTATTTGAACATTCTGCGCGGCTGGGGGTTCGACCCCGACGGGCGCGAGGGGGCGGTCCTCAAACGCTGGGCGGAATCGCGCTTCGGCCTTTGCACCCTGTATCACGACGGTCCCTTGAGCAAAGGCCCGGATAAGGCGGGCGGCGACGACGAGGCGTCGCCCTATCAAAGCGCCACCAGCCGGGGGCTATACAACACCAACGCGTTGGAGGCCCAACTCGACCTAGTGTACGCCTTTTGCCAGGACGAACTGGCGCGCCGCCCCGGGACGGGGGCGCATATCGACCTTTATCGCGGCGTCAACAGGATCGACGACTACGCCATCCTGGATAGGCCCATTAACCCCGGGACAGGCCCGCGCCGGGCGGTCATGGTCCTGAACAACGTCAATTCGTTCACCCGCGCGCGCGCGCGGGCCGGCGAGTTCGGCGACGTCATCTTGAAGGTTCGCGTTCCGCTGGTGAAAATCTTCTTCTTTCCCGGTCTGCTGCCCGGTCGCCTGGACGGCGAGGGCGAGCACATCGTCATCGGCGGCGTCTACGCGGTCGAATATTCCACATTTTAGGGACCGCTCTTAAAGGGCCGCGCCCCCCTTCGCTTTAACCCGACACCCGCTTTGGCGCAAAACCGACAAAAAGGCGGCGCCCCAACACCGTTTTTCCGCCGTTTCTCACGATGGTTCGGTTCTTGCTACAGTCCCCGTGAACATCCTCGGGTCAATCCCGACCCCTCGTTTTAAATGGAGGCCTCATGTCCGACATCCCCGACCTGTCCTTCCTCGTTCGCGGAATCCGGGAAAACACCATCGTTCCCTACCTCGGCCCCGGGGCTTTGGCCGACGCCCGGGACAAGACGACCGGCGAGGCGATCCCCGCCGACAGCGAGGCGTTGATCCTGGCGATGAACGACGGCAAGCCGATGCACCCGAAATTGATGTACGAATTTCCCCGCGCCGCCATGGACCGCGAACTGAAACGCGGCAGGAACGCCGTTAACCGTTTCCTGAGCGAACTTTACGACCGCGACAGTTGGTCCCGCGCGCCCCTGCACGATTGGCTGGCCACGGTCCGCCCCAAGTACGTCATCGATATCAACCGCGACACCCAACTGCAGGCCAGCTACGCCGACGTTCCCCACACCTTGATCCGGGGCACGGCGCGCATCGGCGGGACCCACAACCGCTTCGTCATCCACGCCTACGATGGGACGTCCTACCACGAGGTCGAAGATCAAAGTGTCAACCCGGATCTACCGGTCCTGTTCAAACCAATGGGCAGTCCCGCACCCGACCCCACCTTCATCGCATCGGATGCGGATTATGTCGATTATATCACCGAGCTGATGGGCGGCTTCGCCATTCCCCCGTTCCTCAAGAAAAAACGCCAGGGCAAACAGTATCTTTTGATCGGCCTGCGCCTAACCCGGGACACCGAACGGATGGTGTTGTCCGACATCGTCTACGGCGCGGGTGCGCCTGTCGGATGGGCCTTGATCGCGGACGCCACCGCCAAGGAAAAGCGCTTTTGCGCCCGCCTCGGGATCGAAATCATCGACGCCGCCGCCGCCGCCTTGCTGACCGCCGCATCCAATGTCACTGCCCCCGCCCCATCGCCCACCGTCGTTTCCAGCACGCATTTTCGAGGGTTGTGAAATGGCCGACATCGAATGGAATGACGAAACCCATGCCCTCGGCATAGCGCCGATCGACGCCGATCATCGCGCCGTCATCGCCGCGCTGAACGACGCCCGCAACGCTTCCACCAACGCCTTCGCCGAGGCTTTTCGAACACTGGCCGCCGTCACTTGCGCACATTTTCAAAACGAGGAAGCGCTGATGACGAAATGCGGGCTTGACGACAACGAGCACCGTGGCGAACACCGGCGCGTCCTCGGGGAGATGGAGATGCTGCTGGCGCGCGCCGAAAAGGGACGCGCCCGGATCGCCCGCGCTTTTGTCGCCGAGCGCATGGGCGCGTGGCTCGATATCCACATTCAAACCCTGGACAGCGCCCTCGCCGCGCATCTTGCCCGGACCGGCTTTACGACCGAGGATACCCCGGCGACAGCGCCACCAGACGGCGCGCCTGATCGGCGCACGCCCGGCGCACCGCCGGGTCCAGGCGCTTGAGCCAGCGTTTCGGAATATCCCCCGCACCATAAACCGCCCCCGCCACCGTGCCGGCGATGGCCCCGGTGGTGTCGGCGTCCCCACCGCGGTTGACGACGTCGGCGAGGGCGCTTTCGAAGCTATCGGTGCGCAGCAGCGCCTGAAATACCGCCTGAAGCGTTTCCGGCAAATAACCGCTGGGATTTTCACGGCGCTTACCCCTGAAGGCGAAAGACGAAAAGCGGGCCGCCAGATCGTGAGCGATGGGGGCGATATCGCCCACCCCGCCCGGATCGCCCCCACTGGCGAGACCGGCATGGATCATACGCACGACGGCCAATGTCCCTTCGTCGGAAAGAACGCAGTTGTGGGTCAGGTGGGCGCTGGCGAAGACGGCGACGGCGACGGCCTCGGGCGCACCGCCAAAGGTCGCCAGGGCGAGTGGCGCGATACGCATGCACGCCCCGTTCCCGGCGTCATGCTCGTTCACCGGCACGGCAATCTCGCCGGTGGTGCGAAAACGGACAATTCCCCGGCGCACGGTATGGCCGATGTCCTTCGGTTTCCCGCGCATCCAGTCGCTGAATTCTTGGGCGGCGTGGGCGGGATCAAAATTTCCGCCGCGGGCGATCAGACTACGGCCCAGGGCGAGCGCCATTTCGGTATCGTCGGTGACCTCACCGGGCTTCAATCGGAGCCAGCCGCCGCCCTTGATATCGTGCAACCAGCCGTGTTCGGCGCGAATTTCCCGGGGCGTCATGAATTCCACCGTGGCCCCCAGGGCGTCGCCCACGGCGAGACCGAGAAACGCGCCCGAAGCCCGTTCGATAAGACGCGCGCGCGCCGTCATTGCTCGGGGCCGAAACAAACGGGGTAATCCACGCACACGTCGCACGACGGCGCACGACAAATGTAAACCCCTTCCATTTGGCAAAGCTGTTTGTAGAGGAACTTTTTCCACTTCATGTCGTGCACGTTACGCCGGGCGAGGGCCGGAAAGGCGCCGTACATCAACCGCGTCAACTCCCCCCGCGACCACAGCCCCAAGTCCTGCCATAAATGATTTTGTCCCATGCAAGCGTTACAAACGATCCGCGCCAGCCACCGCCCGCTGCGGTCTTTCGGCCCGCGGTTGTTGACGAGCAACCGATAAAGATCGTCCCATTCGGGCATTCGTCCATCGGGGTAGGGCGCGCCGCGCCTGATCCCGCCTTGAACCGGTAGGCGGCGAAAATAATACCGCGTCAGGGCGGCAAAGTCGCCCGCCGGCAAGCCCATCCAGCCGCTTAACACGCCCTCTTTGGCGCGCGCCGAAAGCAGCATCGAGACAATCAACTCCACATTCTCCCGGCCATGGACGCCATGGCGCGCCAGAAACCGCCGCCGCGATTGGTTGAAGCGAATTTTAGGAGACTTCATGATTTACGATCCCTTCGCCCCTCCCTTCGCCCTTCGCCCTTCGCCCCCGCCCTTCGCCCCCAGACATCAGGCGGGCTTGACCGTCACGTCGCCCAAAACCTGCGCCTGACAGGCCAACCGATAGGGTGGTCCGACCATATTTTCGCGCAGAATTTTCTGTTCCAAGACGGAAGGCTCCGACAAATTCTCCGCCCCTTCCAGCACCTTCATCAGACACGACCCACAGTCCCCTTCCCGGCAACTATAAACGATCCCCGCGCCGACTTTTTCGGAAATTTCGATCACCCGCGATCCCGCGGGCACGGTCACGGTCAGACCGATGTCGCTAAAGGTGATCCTCGCCTTGGCCATGTTTCCCCCTTATGCACTATGCGCGCCCATCTTCTCGTGGTGTGTCCTAGTGGTTTGAATTTAACATTTGAGTCCGATGCAATTGGAGACAAATGTGTGAAGAAACCAAACTGCAACAAAAAGATAGATAGTGGTCGGCCCGATGGTTCGCGAGAGCGAAACGTCGGCCCGATCCACTAGCGTGCGGCGATTTCCTCGCGCGCGGCCTGCAATTTTTCCGGCGGAATTCCGGTCAACGAACCGGGTGGGTTGATCGGCGCGCCCGCCGCGTCGAGGATCGCGCCTTCGACGGGACAAATACTGGCGCACTGCGGATCGGCGTGGGCGCCGTCGCATTCGGTGCACGCGGTCGCGCCGATGGAAAACAGCCCCTCCGGCGAAACCAGGATCGCCGTGCTTGGACAGACCGGCGCACAGGCCCAACAATTGATACACTCGGATGTAATCGAAAGAGACATGGCTTCCCCTTTATCCCGCCTGCGAAATCATGGCGTCGGTCGACTCCAGGCGTCCGCTTTTGATCATTTCGCCGTACACGGCGCGCACCGCGTCCTCGATCGGCTCCATGGCGTATTCGCCGTAGGGCTGAATGCCCGCCGCCTCCAATTGGGCCCACGGGTCGATCCCGACCTTGGCGGAAATCACGCCTTCGCAGTCCGATAGGGTATCCAAGATGACGTCCAACGCGGTTTCCCCGTCGCCGCATTCCATCGCCCCCGTGCAATAGGCCGGCACCTTGCGCGCGCCCATGAAGCGCACCTCCGCCGGGGACGCCTCATAAATCAGAAACTCCCGGGCGTGTCCGAAGTGTTCGTTGACCAGACCGCTTCCCTTGCTGGCCACCGCCAGCAGGGCCGGGCGACAACCTTGCGGCAAAATCGCCTCCGGAGCCGTCTCTTGGGCCGTCTCTTGGGCCGTCTTGCGTTCGGCGCGCATCGCCTCGATGCCGTCGTGAACCTGCTTGCGCTTGACCATCGCCGCCTCGAAATCGATCTCCATGTGTTCGATCTTGTCCATGGTGAATTCCTGACCGCGGTCCTCGCCCAGCAGCCCGACCGCGTCGGCCCGACACTGGCGGCAATGGCGCATCATGTTCATGTCGCCCGAACAGTCGTCCTGCAACGCCTGCAGGTCCGACGCGGTCGGGCTGCGTTGGCCCATGACGCCGTAAAAGGTGCCGTGTTCGGCCTCGGCGATCAACGGCATGACGTTGTGCAGGAACGCGCCCTTTTGCTTGACGATCTTGCTCACTTCTTTCAGGTGAGCATCGTTGACGCCGGGGATCATCACCGAGTTGACTTTCACCAAGATGCCCCGCTCAACCAACATCTCCAGGCCTTTCTGTTGCTGACGAATGAGGATTTTCGCCCCCTTCGCGCCGCGGATACGCCGGTTGTTCCAGAAAATCCAGGGATAGATCTCGGCCCCCACCTCGGGATCGACGCAGTTGATGGTGATGGTGACGTGATCGACGTTGAGCGCCGCAATCCTATCGACGTTATCGGGCAGATTGAGACCGTTTGTGGACAGACACAGCTTGATGTCCGGGGCCTTGGCCGCGATCTCCTCGAAGGTTTCGAAAGTGCGTTCGGGGTTGGCCAGGGGATCGCCCGGACCGGCGACGCCGAGGACGGTCATCTGGGGAATTTGACTGGCCACCGCCAACACCTTCTTCGCCGCCTGGGTCGGGCTGAGCAATTCGGAGACCACGCCGGGCCGACTTTCGTTGGCGCAGTCGTACTTGCGATTGCAGTAATGACATTGAATGTTGCACGCCGGGGCGACGGCGACATGCATGCGGGCGTAATGGTGGTGGGCTTCCTCCGAATAGCACGGATGATTGTGCACCTTCTCGCGGATGGCCTCGGGTAGGTGCGTCATTTGATCCGTCGTCGTGCCGCAGGCGCTTTTCGAACAGCCCCCTGCCGGGGTTTGTTCCCGATTGAGGATGGGTAGCTCCATTTGCGCGCCTCCGTCCGCTAAAAATTCGCGACACCCTTTGTCGCCATGATCTGTTGACAGATACCAACGCAAGCGCCGTGCCAGCACAAAACTTTATTTATTATCAATGTATTATTGTGATTTTCATCATGACGTATCGCGACATCCCCACGACTTTGTCACGAATCCGACAGGGCGGAAGAGGAAAGGGAATGTGGGGGATTAGATCTGGCGCACCTTGATGTCCAGGGTTTGGATCCGATAAGCGATTTGGCGAGGCGTCATGTCGAGCAGGCGCGCCGCCTTGGCCTGGACCCAGCCGGCCTCCTCCAGGGCGGCGATCACCCGTTCGCGTTCGTCCACGTCGGGGTCGGTGAAATCGACCTTCGGTGGCGTGAACGCGGCGCGCGGCGCGGGGCCGCCCGCCGCCGTCGGGGCGAAAGGTTTTTCCGGCAGCCCCGATATCGAAATGACATCGCGGTCGATCATTCCGTCCTTCGACATGATTGCGGCGCGCTCCAGTGTGTTTTCCAGTTCGCGCACATTGCCCGGCCAGTGGTGACGCAAAAGCAAACGCACCGCGCTGTCCGTGATTTCCAGCGGACGCCCCTGTTGACGGGATATCTTCCCGACCAAGAACGCCGCCAGATCGGGAATATCCTCGGCGCGTTCGCGCAGCGCCGGCAAGGGGATCGGCATGACGTTGAGCCGATAGTACAGGTCCTCGCGGAAGTCCCCGGCCATCACCGCCTCTTCCAAGTCCTTGTTGGTGGCGGTGATCACACGCACATCGACTTTCAGCGTTTTCGCGCCGCCCACCCTTTCGAATTCACCTTCCTGCAAGACGCGCAACAACTTGGCCTGAAACGCCGGTGAAATTTCGCCGATCTCATCAAGAAAAATGGTCCCGCCGTCGGCCAGCTCGAAACGCCCCTTGCGTAGGGTGTTGGCCCCGGTATAAGCCCCCTTTTCATGGCCGAACAATTCCGATTCGAGGAGATTGTCGGGCAAGGCGGCGCAGTTGAGCTTGATGAACGGCCCGTTGGTGCGGGGCGAATTGTAATGGATGGCGTTGGCGATCAGTTCCTTACCGGTGCCCGATTCGCCGCGAATGAGCACCGTGGTGTTCCACGCCGAGACCATGCGCACCTGTTCAAATACCGCGCGCATGATCTCGGTATGGCCGACGATGCTGTCGAAACCGTGCTGATGCTTGACGGCGCGGCGCAATTTATCGCGCTCTTCCTTGAGCACGCGCTGTTCGCCCTGAACCTGAAGCGCCAGACGCACGGTCTGGGCGATCAAGTTGCACAGCATTTCCAAAAACCGCGCCTGCTCGGCCAGGGTGTCGAGGCGGTTGCCCGGTTGAGCGGCGAAAACCCCGATGGGGCGGCCCTCGCCGACAAAAATTGGCACGCCGATAAACGGCAAATTAGGATCGTAAACGCCCAGCTTTCCCAAAAATCGAGGTTCCTCGGAGATCCGCGGCACCACCACGGTTTCCGCATTTTCCAAGATCGCCCCGACAATGCCCTCACCGGGGCGGTAGCTGATTTCACGCGCCAGTTTGGCGCCGCTACCATGGACCGCGCGCAACAGCAGGTTCCCGGTATCCTCATCGACCAGCGTGATCATGGCGTTGGCCAGCCCGCCCTCCTCGTGGAGCAATTTGAGAACCTCGACCAGCGTTTCGCGATAATTCAGAGATCGGCTGAGGATATGACTAACCCGATACAAAATATCGAGTTCTTCCTCAATCACGCTGCAATGATTGGCGTAGGAACTCACGGCTCCGCCCTCTCGTTTTCGAAAGATGTCCGTTCAAAAGACGCCCGGGCCGGCGAAAAGACGGTGCGCACCAGCGCGCCGCCGTCGTCATCCACCGCCTCGATGCTGCCGCCTTGATCGCTGACCACTTGGCGAGCCAGCGCGAGGCCGATTCCAGAACGTCGCCGCGTTCGCACCCAGCCCGAATAAAACGCCTCGAACGCCTTAATGCGCTGCCCCTCGGCGAAGCCCGGTCCGCTGTCCTTGATCTCCAGCGCCACCGACCCATCCGACAACGCCCGAGTCACGATGCGCACCTCGCGGCCGGAGCCGCCCGGCTCTTTCACGGCAAGGACGGCATTGTCGAGCAGATGCCTGACCAACAATCTGAGACCGTTGGGCCGCCCCGGCACATTGGGCAGAACGCGGGCCGGACGCCAATCGACGGAGATCCCCTCCTTGATGATGGTTTCGATCGATACGTCGAGCACATCGCGAATGATCTCGTTGAGGTTGACCGGCATTTCCGGCTCGTCCTCGATATCCGGCATCGCCGCCTTCAGGCGCGCCAGCGCGTCGCGCCCGGCCCCCAGAACATCGCCCAAGGTCGCCAACACGCCGGCGTCGGCGCCGCCCTGCCGCTCCAACATATTGGCCGCCGCCGCCATGACGTTGAGCGGACCTTGAAACTGATATATCGCGCCGGACAAAATCTCACGGACGCTTTCCGCGGTCTGACGTTCGGCCATCAACGCCCGCACCGCGCCGGTGCGCACCTGCTCGTACTGGCGGCGCTGGGCGGTAATATCGCTTAACACCAGCAACAATCCGGTGTCGGCGGAGGCGAGGAAGTACGACTCCGCCTTTTCATCCAACGCGCCGACCCACGAGGCGGAACACGAAAACCATCGTGGCTCGCACCCTTCGGGGGCGATATGCACCTCGACCCCACCGACATCGCCGCCCTTGATCAGATCGCCCAACGCGTTCAAGATCAGCGGCGCGGGGGCGACGTCGCCGCAGTCGCGCTGCAGATTGCGGTAGGCGGCATTGGCGAAGGCGACTTCGAACGCGCCGTCGAGCAGGACGACGACGACCGGCGCATGGGCCAGCGCCGATTCGATCAACGCCCCCTGGTTACGCACCTTGCGCGACAGACTATGCATCTCGCTGACATCGCGGTGCATGCCTAAATAATGGCTAATCGCGCCGTCCTCGCGCCTAACCGGAACCACGGTGAGTTCCGCCAAGTAACGCCCGCCGTCCTTGCGCTTGTTGACTAGGCGCCCCGTCCAGGTTCGCCCCTCGGTGATCGTGGACCACAAGTCCCGGTACACCGTTTGCGGGGTCGCTTTATAGGACAGGATCGATTCGTTTTTACCCATCACATCGGCCAGGGCATAGCCGCTGACGTTCACGAACGCCGGATTGACGTACAGGATATTGGCGTGGGCGTCGGTAACGGAAATCGCCGTCGGCACGTTTTCAACGACGCGGCGAAAAACCTCAAGGGGGACGTCTCCGCCGATATCGCGGTTAATATCCCCCAACAACGCCAAAACCGCGGCGGGCGTCCCTTCCGGCGGCGCATCCAACAGGCGCGACAACTGCACCGTCGCGCTGCCCGGCGTCGTTCCCCCCGGCTGCGCCCTGCTCTGCGCTTCGGCGCCTTTCCCGTCAGCCACAACATCACCTCTTCGAACGGACCCGATCATCGGGGCGTCGCACATGCTCCGGGTTGATTCGCCCCATGAAAACAATGCAAGGGTCATGCCGAAAGCCGCCAAGAGTTCCCCGCCATCTCCCGCCACGCGATGGACGCCTTCTTTTCGTTGTGAGATTCACGACAGCCTTTCACGCCCCCTATGTCCCGTGTCGGCTTTACGACATGGAACCTTGTGGTGAAAAATTGGGCAATTCCGCGCAATCGCGCACCGCGGGCGACGTTGGTACGGTTGATGCATCCATGCAAGGTGATCCGTGCATCTCCCCACGCCTCATCCCGGGAAGAGCGAGCGGATGAAGTTAAGGAGTATTCCGCGATGGCCGACTATATTTTACTGCTCATCGGCGCAACCCTCGTCAACAATGTGGTCCTGGTGCGTTTTTTGGGATTATGCCCGTTCATGGGCGTGTCCAACAAGGTCGATGCCGCCATCGGCATGGGACTGGCGACGACGTTCGTTCTCACGCTGGCCGCCGTCGCAGGATGGGCGATCGAGCATTTTATCCTGGTTCCGCTGGGGGTCGGTTATCTGCGCATCATGTCCTTTATCCTGGTCATCGCCGCAGTGGTGCAGTTCACCGAAATGGTCATCCGCAAAATATCGCCGGCGCTGTACCAAGTGTTGGGCATTTTCCTGCCCCTGATCACCACCAACTGCGCGGTCCTCGGGGTCGCCCTGATCAACGTGCAGCAAAAAAATAGCTTCATCGAAAGCCTGCTGTTCGGTTTCGGATCCTCCTTGGGATTCACCCTGGTGATGGCCGTCTTTGCCGGCATGCGCGAACGGATGGCCCTGGCCGATATTCCCGAGGCCTTTTCCGGGGCTCCGATCAGCTTCATCACCGCGGGGTTGCTCTCGCTTGCGTTCATGGGCTTTTCCGGTTTGGCGTCGTAAATCACTTAGAGGAGGAAAGGATGCTCAACGCCGTATTCAGTTTGACCGCAATGGGACTGACCTTGGGTTTTCTTCTTGGGTTGGCGGCGAAGTATTTGCGCGTCGAAGGCAACCCCCTGGGCGAGGAAATCGAAAAAATGATGCCCGGCTCGCAATGCGGCCAGTGCGGTTTTCCCGGTTGCTCTCCCGCCGCCCAGGCCCTGGCCGAGGGTAAGGTCGATGTGACGTTGTGCCCCCCCGGCGGACGCACCCTGGCGGCCCAATTGGCGGAGAAATTAGGCGTCGTTCTGGACCTGTCGTCAGTCGAGGATCAGGTTCCGCAAATCGCTTTCGTCAACGAGGATTTATGCATCGGATGCACCAAATGTTTCAAGAAATGCCCGACCGACGCCCTAATGGGGGCCTCGCGGCAAATTCACATCGTCATCCAAGAGGCCTGCACCGGTTGCGGCAAGTGCGTCGATATTTGCCCTACCGAATGCCTGCGCCTGCGCCCCGTTCCCCAGACCATGCAGACCTGGTATTGGCCCAAACCCCTTGAGAGGGCGGCATGACCGACACACACGAGGATAGCACATTATGGGCATAGTCTGGACACGGGGACGGTGGTTCCGTATTCGCGGCGGCGTCCACCCCGAAGACCATAAAAACCTCAGCGCCGAAAAGCCGATCGCGACGTTGCCCATGCCCGATCGGCTCTACATCCCCCTGCAACAGCATATCGGCGCCCCCGCCGAAGCCGTCGTAAAAATCGGCGACCGCGTTAAGAAAGGTCAACTTCTCGGTCGCGCCCAGGGTCGGGTGTCGGCCCCCGTGCACGCCCCGACGTCGGGCGAAATCGTCGCCATCGGACGCCACCCGGCGCCCCACCCATCGGGCCTGCCGATCCGCACGATCACTCTTGCCGCCGACGGTCGGGACGAATGGGGCTCCTTGCCCCCGCCCCTCGATCCCCGCCGCGCCAACCCCGAGGACATCGCCCGGCGGGTCGGCGATTGCGGCATCGTCGGCATGGGTGGAGCGACCTTCCCCAGCGCGGTAAAGTTGAACCTCCGCGAACGCTACGCCCTTAAAACCTTGGTCATCAACGGGGCCGAATGCGAGCCGTACTTGACCTGCGACGACCGCCTGATGCGCGAACATGGGGCCGAGGTGCTGGATGGCGTTGACGCCATGCGCCGCGCTCTGGGGGCCGCCGACGCCATCGTCGCGATCGAGAACAACAAGCCCCAAGCGATCGACGCCATGAGTTTGGCGGCAAGGGCATTTTCCCATATCCGCATCGTCGCCGTGCCGGCGCGTTATCCGATGGGATCGGAAAAACATCTGGTGCACGCCCTGACCGGACGCGAGACTCCGGCGCGCGGCCTGACCGCCGATATCGGCGTCGTCGTGCATAATGCGGCGACGGCGTTCGCCGTCCACGAAGCGGTGCGCCATGGCCGCCCCCTGATCCGCCGCGTCGTCACCATCAGCGGCGAAGCGATCAAGACGCCGGCCAACCTGTGGGCGCCCATCGGAACCCGAATCGCCGAGTTGATCGCCTTCACGGGTGGGCTGACCCAAGATGCGCCGCGCCTGCTGCTGGGCGGCCCGATGATGGGCGCGCCCCTGGCCGACACCGCCACACCCATCGTCAAGGCCAGCGGCGGCGTTCTCGCCCTGGACCAAGGCACGAAGGCGAGCCCCGAGACACGCGCGTGCATCCGCTGCGCACGCTGCGTCGATGCCTGCCCATCGGGATTAATGCCCCTCGAAATGGTCCTGCGTATCCGCAAAGAAGACTTGCAGAGCGCGGTCGCCTACGGACTTCTCGATTGCGTCGGCTGCGGGGCATGCGCCTACACTTGTCCCTCTAAAATTCCCCTCGTGCAATATTTTAACTACGCCAAGGGACGGATGGCCGTCGAACAGCGCGAAGCGCACAGAAACACCGAAATAAAGCGCCTGGTCGAGGCCCGCGCCGAGCGGATGGAGCGCCTCGCCAGAGCCAAGAAGGAAGCCCTCGCCAAACGCATGGCGGCGCGTAAAAAGACGCAAAACACCGCCGCCCGGGGGGCGTCCGATGCGCCCGCCGAACCCCGGAAGGTCGGCGCATGAGCACGGCGTTTCTCAAAAGCGGCCCCTTCCTGCACGGCAAGGCCAGCACATCGACGTCGATGGCCCTGGTTTTGATCGCCCTGATCCCGACGACGGGGTACGGCATTTTCCTGTTCGGCCGGCCCGCGCTCTTGCTGTGCGCGGTGACCATGGTCTCGGCGCTAATTTTCGAGGCGCTTTGCGTCGCGGCGATGCGCCGCCCCGTCCTGCCCTGCCTGATGGATGGGTCGGCCCTGTTGACCGGTGTGTTATTGGTGTTGTCGTTGCCGCCGTGGGCGCCGTGGTGGATCGGGGTGCTGGGCTCGGCGCTGGCGATCGTCGTCGCCAAACAGATCTTCGGCGGCCTCGGCCAAAACGTCTTCAACCCGGCGATGATGGCCCGGGTGGCGTTGCTGATTTCGTTCCCCCTCGACATGACGACTTTCGTCAAACCCTTGGGCCTGACCGATCCCGGCGCGCCCGGATGGCTCGACAGCCTGCGCATTACCTTCATGCCCCAGCCGGCGTTTTTCGACGCCGTCAGCAGCGCCTCGGTGCTGGGCCACATTCGCACCGAAACCGGACGCGGCGTTTCCGTCGCCGATGCGCTGTCGTCGCTGCCCGACCTGAACGCCATGTTCTTCGGTCACACCGCGGGCAGCCTGGGTGAAACGTCGGCGGCGCTGATCCTTTTGGGTGGCCTGTTCTTGTTGGCGACCCGCGTCATCCGCTGGCACATCCCGCTCGCCATGATCGCCACCATCGCCGCCTTCGCGGCGACTTTTCACGCCATCGACCCCAAGGTCTATTCCTCCGCCACCGTCCACGTGCTGTCCGGAGCGACGATGATGGGGGCGTTTTTCATCGCCACCGATCCCGTCACCTCACCGTCGAGCACCCGAGGGCGCATCGTCTTCGCCATCGGCTGCGGCGCGTTGACCTACATCATTCGCACCTGGGGCGGCTTCCCCGAAGGGATCGCCTTCGCGGTCCTGTTGATGAATGCGCTGACGCCGCTGATCGACCGTTATCTGCGCCCACGCATCCATGGGCGCACCCGCAAGGGCGCGGCGATCACCGTGGAGAAGCGCGCATGAACGCGGACAACGATAAAAAACAGCCTCGAAAAAAAGGATTTTACATCCACGCCCTTTTGCTGGGCGGCTTCGCCCTGGTCGCCTCGGGCCTTCTGGCCGCGGCCGACCGGTTCAGCGCCCCGGCCATCGCCCAACGCCAGACCGAGGATCTGCAACGTTCCTTGGGTCAGGTTTTGCCTCCGAGGGGGCACGACAACGACCCCGCCGAGGACACGATCATGCTGCCCGGCCCGGACGGCAAGCCCCTGACCGTCTATCAGGCCAAGAGAGACGGTCGGGTGGTCGCCGTCGCCTTTCGCATTTCCGGCGAGGGCTACGGTGGCCCGATCAAGCTGGTGATGGGCATCGATAAGAGCGGTCGGATTCTCGGAGTGCGCGTGCTCGCCCACAACGAGACGCCGGGCCTGGGCGACAACATCGAGACCAGCAAAAGTTCTTGGATATTGGGCTTTTCCGGACTGTCGTTCGTCAAACTCCCCAAAGAAAAATGGAAAGTCAAAAAGGACGGCGGCGCCTTCGATCAATTCAGCGGCGCCACCATCACGCCGCGCGCCGTGGTGTTGACGGTCAAGAACGCCCTCGCCTTTTTCAACGCTCACAAGGCGGCGATGCTTGCCCCCGCCGCGCCGACGTCCCCGCCCGAAAAAGGAAAAGGATAACCCCATGAGCGCCGTAAGCTCCGTTCCTTCCCCGTGGAAAATCACCGCCGACGGATTGTGGCGCAACAATATCGTCTTCTCGCAAAAACTGTCGCTATGCCCCTTGATGGCCGTCACCGCAGGGGCGACCAACGGCTTGGGCATGGGTCTGGCGACCACCGCCGTGTTGGTGGTCTCCAACGCCCTGATCGCCGCCCTGAGACCCCTGATCACCGATGAAATCCGCATCCCCGTGTTCGTCCTCGTGATCGCCGCCCTCGTTTCGGCGGTCGATATGGCGATGAACGCCTGGGTTCATACGCTGTATCAGGTCTTGGGGTTGTTCATTCCCCTGATCGTCACCAACTGCGCCATTTTTGGACGCGCCGAGGCGTTCGCCTTCCGCCAGCCGGTGTGGGCGGCGGCCTTGGATGGCCTGATGATGGGATTGGGCATGACCCTGGCTCTGGTCGCCGTCGGGTTCGTACGCGAAATCCTGGGCAAGGGCACCTTGTTCGCCAACGCCGCCACTTTCCTAGGACAACCGTTCTCCTTCCTGCAAGTGACGGTTATCCCCCATTATTCCGGCTTCCTTCTTTTCGTCCTGCCGCCCGGCGGATTTCTCGCACTCGGTTTTCTCCTCGCCTTAAAACGCGCCCTTGAGGGCCGCCGCCGTCAATCCGATCAAGCCGGATGCGCGCCCGGCGCGCACGCGCACGGTACGGCCTAAACCGGCGCACAACATCATCCACGGAGGTTCCCTCGCCATGCATGTCGGCGTTTCCTACGGTCAATCCTTCCGCCAAGTCTGGATCAAACTCGACGTGCCCGACGGCAGCACGGTCGGCGAGGCGATCGTCCGCTCGGGCATTCTCCAAAAATTCCCCGAGATCGACCTCAACACGCAAAAAGTCGGTATCTTCGGCAAAATCACCAAACTCGACGCCCTCCTGGAGGAGGGCGCGCGCGTCGAAATTTACCGCCCCATCACCGCCGATCCCGAGGAGGTCGAACGCAGGGATCGCGATAAGGCGACCGGAGAAATATCCAAATAATCGCGCCGTGAGGCGAGACGCCATGATTCGGGGCCGAAAGCTTCGGCGATTTCACCCCACAAATTGATTAAAAATTAGCCATTTAATAAAATTGCTTGATTTTTAATCAATTTGTGGGGTAACCCGTGGCCGCCCCACGCGGATTCTGCGCGGCCAAAAACCACAAAAAGGCGCGTCGCCCCCGCGCGAAGAAACGTCCCGAAGAGATACACAGCCTTGAGACGCGGAAAAAATGAAGACAATCTTAATTCATAAAAAATATTTAAAATCAAAAGAGTAGATCGATATTGCTTCTTTTTTCCCGATACCTTTGACGGCAAAAACAGACAAATCCTTCGAATTGCAATAAAACTGTCACCAACAAGCGCGATAGATACGGGGACCTTGTCACCTTGGGTGCAGGGGGTTTGGTTTGGGGGGGGCTCCCCCGCCATGTCTTAGGGATGAGAAAGGAAACCTCTCGTGAACTTGTTGAATTCGAATTTCGTGCGCGCCGCCGCCGTCGTCGTGGGCGTCGCGGCTAGCGCCACCATCGCACACGCCGGCCAGATTTCGGGCGCCGGCGCCACCTTCCCCTATCCGATCTACGCCAAGTGGGCTCAGGCCTACCAAGCAAAAACCGGAATGGGCCTGAACTATCAGTCGATCGGTTCCGGCGGTGGCATCAAACAGATCCAGGCCAAGACCGTGACCTTCGGCGCTTCGGACAAGCCCTTGAAGTCCGATGTGCTGGATAAATACGGTCTTGCTCAGTTCCCGATGATCATGGGCGGCATCGTGCCGATCGTGAACGTCGAAGGCATCAAGCCGGGTGAATTGGTGATCGACGGCGAGACCCTCGCCAACATTTTCCTGGGCAAAATTTCGAAATGGAACGATCCCGAAATCGCCGCAATCAACCCCGGCGTTAACTTGCCGTCCAAGTCAATCGCGGTCGTTCACCGCTCCGACGGTTCGGGCACCACGTTTAACTTCACCAACTACCTGAATAAGGTCAGCAGCAGCTGGAAGAGCACCGTCGGTTCCGACACTTCCGTTCAATGGCCCGTCGGCATCGGCGCCAAGGGCAACGAAGGCGTCGCCAACATGGTCAAGCAGACCGGCGACTCGATCGGTTACGTCGAGTATGCCTACGCCAAGCAGAACGCGCTGTCCTACACCAAGATGAAAAACAAAGAAGGCCACGTCGTCGCCCCGACCAGCGACGCCTTTCAGGCCGCCGCCGCCAACGCCGACTGGGCGCATGCCCCCGGTTACCGTCTGATCCTGACCGACCAGCCCGGCGCCGGAAGCTGGCCGATCACCGCGGCGAGCTTCATTTTGATGTACAAAAAGCCGGTTGACGACAAGGCCTCCTCGGAAGCCCTGAAGTTTTTCGAATGGGCCTACCACAACGGCGGCGACGCCGCGGCGTCTCTGGATTACATCCCGATGCCCATGAGCGTCGTCAAAATGGTCGAAGATACCTGGCAGAAAGACATCAAGGACAGCCACGGCAAAGCGCTCGCGTTTCGCTAAGGCGTAGGTCTTGTCCGGCGGGGCTTATGGTGTCTTTCCGCCGGACCATGCACGAGGGACTGAGTGCGGGCGCGGATACGTCCGCACTCAGTCTTTTTGCAAAGGGCCGCTCCCTCCGAGGGGCTTTTTGCAAAAAGATTTTAAGACCCCGCCGAATTGGCGGAAAACAGACCTTGCGTCAAGAGAGGGAATCCTCATGATAACACGCGAGATAACACGCAAAATAGGATCGAACGCATGAGCGGCGCCGAAGAAAACACCTTCCCCACGGGACCTGCGACACCCGACGACGGAACGGCAGGTCCCAGATCATGGATCGGCAAGGCTTTTTCCAGCGTCTCCTTGAGTGCGGCGATCATCGTCATGCTTTCGCTGGGCGGCGTAATGTACACCCTATCCATCGGGGCCGCGCCGGCGTTAAAAGAATTCGGCCTCGGCTTTTTGACCGCCGAGGTCTGGAACCCCGTCACCAGCCAATTCGGCGCAGCGGCGCCGATCGCCGGCACCTTAGAGACGGCGCTGATCGCGATGCTGATCGGGGTGCCTATCAGCGTTGGGATCGCCATTTTCCTGACCGAACTGTGCCCCGAAAAATTGCGCCACGGGTTCGCCATCACAATTGAACTTCTAGCCGGCATCCCCAGTATCATTTACGGCATCTGGGGGCTTTTCGTGCTTGCCCCCTACATGCAAAGGCATATCCAACCGTTTTTGATCGACCGGTTCGGGGACATCCCCATCATCGGCAACCTTTTTCAAGGACCGCCCTACGGGATTGGCATCCTGACCGCGGGATTAATCCTGGGCGTCATGGTGCTGCCGTTCATCACCACAGTCACCCGAGACGTTTTCCTGACGGTGCCGTCCTTACAACGAGAATCGGCCTACGCCCTGGGAGCGACCACGACCGAGGTCATCTGGAACGTCGTCATCCCCTATTCCAAGGTCGGCATGCTGGGGGCGATCATGCTGGGACTGGGCCGGGCGCTGGGCGAAACCATGGCGGTCACCTTCGTGATCGGCAACGCCCATCGCATCAGCGCCTCGATCCTCGCTCCCGGGACCACGATCTCGGCCTCGATCGCCAACGAATTCACCGAAGCGACGACGCCCATCTACACCTCGTCGCTGTTCGCCCTGGGCCTTATTCTTTTCGTCATCACGTTTATCGTTCTCTCCGTGGCGCAATACATGCTGCACCGGATCAAGAAGGCCGAGGGATAGATCTCGTGGATATTTACGCCAAACGAAAACTGATCAACAGATTGTCTCTCGCGTTCGCCACTGTGGCGACGGCGTTTGGCCTATTTTGGCTCGCCATCATCATGTGGACACTGCTCAGCAAGGGAATCACCAGCCTGAATCTTATTCTTTTCACCGAAACGACCCCCCCACCGGGAGCAAGTGGAGGGCTGTCAAACGCCATTTTCGGCAGCGTCTTCATGAACGCCTTGGCGATCATGATCGCCGCCCCCCTGGGCATTTTAGCGGGGACGTATCTGGCCGAATACGCCCGCGATTCGAAACTGGGAGCCGTCGCGCGTTTTGTCAACGACATCCTACTCAGCGCGCCGTCGATCATCATCGGCATGTTCGTATACGAATTGATGGTCGTCCCGATGGGCCATTTCTCCGCCTGGGCGGGAACGGTCGCCCTGGCCATTATCGCCATACCGGTGATCGTGCGCACGACACAGGACAGCCTGTTGTTGGTGCCCGACCGCCTGCGCGAAGCGGCCAGCGCCCTGGGCGCGCCCCGTTGGCGGGTCATTACCAGCATTTCCTATCGCGCCGCGAAGGGCGGTATTCTCACTGGCGTCCTGCTCGCCCTCGCGCGGGTCAGCGGGGAGACCGCGCCGTTATTGTTCACGGCGCTGAACAACCAATTTTGGAGCACCGACCTGAACGCGCCGATGGCCAATTTGCCGGTCGTTATTTTCCAATACGCGCTCAGTCCTTACGTCGATTGGCAAAAATTGGCCTGGTCCGGCGCCCTGTTGATCACGGCCGCCGTTCTTTTCATCAATATTACGGCTCGACTTTTGGCTTCGCGCGATCGCTCCACGAAAAGGATTTGACCGATGGTTATGATGAACGACAGTTCGCTTGCCGAGCCACGCCGAACGAACGCTTCCCTCGAACAAGGACCGGGTATGAGCGACCAAACCGAAAAATTGACAATTAAAAATCTGCGTTTTTATTACGATGGCTACGAAGCCCTAAAGGGCGTTTCCCTGCCCCTGCACGACAACCGCGTCACCGCTTTCATCGGGCCGTCGGGATGTGGAAAATCGACCCTTCTTCGCGTACTTAACAAAATTTATACGCTCTATCCCAACCAGCGGGCCACCGGAGAAGTCCTTCTCGACGGCAAGGATATCCTATCCAACGCCGTCAAGATCGACCAGTTGCGCGCCCAAGTCGGGATGGTTTTCCAGCAACCGACCCCCTTTCCGATGACCATTTTCGAGAACATCGCCTTTGGCATCCGCCTCCACGAGAAACTTCCGGCGGCCGATATCCGCGACCGAGTCGAAGAAGCCCTGCGCCGCGCCGCGCTGTGGGACGAGGTCAAAGACAAGCTGAAACGTAGCGGCCTCAGCCTATCCGGCGGCCAGCAACAACGCCTGTGCATCGCCCGCGCCATCGCCATTCGCCCAACCGTGTTGCTGTTGGACGAACCGGCCTCCGCGCTCGATCCGATTTCCACCTCACACATCGAGGAGTTAATTTCCGACCTCGCCCGCGATTTCTGCATCGCCGTGGTGACCCACAACCTGCAACAGGCGGCGCGCACCTCCGATTACACCGCGTTCATGTACCTTGGGGAACTGATCGAATTCGATTCGACGGAAAAAATATTCGCCAATCCCTCAGTGCAAAAAACCGCCGAGTACGTCACCGGGCGCTTTGGCTGAGTCTCAGGGAAAATCCTAAAAAATTCCAAGCGACCGGTTACCGTTACGACACGCGCCTTTTCACGCCCAATTCAAGAAGGGGGCCTCGTCATGACCGTACCGACCCTCGTGATCGGCAATAAAAATTATTCTAGTTGGTCGTTGCGCCCCTGGTTGGCGATGTCGGTCGCCAATATTCCTTTCACCGAAAAGCTGATCCCCCTGTTCGACGCCCGGTGGGACGACGCCATCGCCGCCCTTTCGCCGAACAAAAAGGTCCCACTGTTGATCGACGGCGACCTACGAATATGGGAATCCCTGGCCATTTTGGAGTACCTTGCGGAAAAATTCCCCGCCGCCCGTCTGTGGCCGGAAAACCCCGCCGCCCGCGCCACCGCGCGGGCGGTCTCGTCCGAGATGCATGCCGGGTTCGCCGCGCTCAGGGCCCATATGCCGATGAACATCCGGAAAACCGCGCCCGACAAGGGCCGCGGGCCGGGCGTTGACGACGACATCGCCCGGGTGTGTGCGATCTGGCGCGATTGCCGCGCCGCGTTCGGTGCGGACGGGCCGTTTTTGTTCGGCGCCTTTTCCAACGCCGACGCCATGTTCGCCCCCATCGTCAGCCGTTTTACGACCTACGGCGTCGCCCTGGACGATACTTGCCGGGCCTACGCCGACACGATCCTCACCTTGGACGCCATGACCGTCTGGTCCGACGCCGCCCGCACGGAACCCTGGGTCATCGACGCAGACGAGGTATAAGTCGCAAAAGCGCATTTCCGTTTGTCTTGCACCTTCGTCATGGCGGCCTGTAGGATCGCCGCCATGACTGCTTTATCACCCGCCGACAAGGAACACCTCCGCCAAGAAGCCCACGCCATCGGCTTCGATGCGGTCGGGTTCGCCGCCGCCGGCGACGACGGCGCGCCCGCCCGCGCCCTGGCGAGCTATGTGGCGCAGGGGCTGCACGGCGACATGGCGTGGATGGCCGATACCCAGGAGCGGCGCAAGTCGCCGACGGCGCTGTGGCCCGAGGTACAAAGCGTGATCGCACTCGGCGTCAACTACAGCCCCGGACGCGACCCCCTGGCGGTTCACAGCCACAAGGATCGTGGCGCAATTAGCGTTTATGCCCAGGGCCGCGATTACCACGATGTCGTCAAAAAGAGACTGAAACGGCTGGCGCGTTGGATCGTCGCGGCGCACCCCTCGGCGCTCAAGGTCTTCGTCGATACCGCGCCGGTCATGGAAAAACCGATCGCTCAGCGCGCGGGCATCGGGTGGCGCGGGCGGCACACCAATATCGTCTCACGCGAATTCGGCTCGTGGCTGTTCCTGGGTGAAATTTTCACCACCCTGACAATCCCCCCCGACGCCCCGCATACCGACCATTGCGGGCAGTGCCGGTTATGCATTGACGCCTGCCCGACCCAGGCGCTCAACGTTGAAGGAAAAATCGATCCCCGGCGCTGCGTGTCGTACCTGACCATCGAAACCAAGACATCGGTCCCCGAAGCGCTGCGCGGGGATCTGGGCAACCGAATCTACGGCTGCGACGACTGTCTCGCCGTGTGCCCGTGGAATAAATTCGCCAAACCGGCGCGCGAAGACGCCTTTCATCCCCGCGTCGAATTGACCGCCCCTCGCCTGGCCGACCTTATTCAACTCGACGACGCCCAATTTCGCGCCCTGTTCGCCGGGTCCCCGGTCAAGCGCAGCAAACGCGGGCGGTTCGTGCGCAACGTATTGTACGCCATCGCCAATGGCGATGGCCGGAGCCACGATCTACTGGCGCGGGTCCGCGCCCTATGCGCCGATCCCGACCCCCAGGTCGGCGAAGCCGCCCGTTGGGCGCTGGCTCACATCGAAAAATTTCCTTGATCGCGTCTCGCAGGGGACGAGATTTTCTAGCCCAAGCCGTCATGCTGCGCTAAATTCAAGGCATGGCGTTCATCATTAAATATACGCGCGCCTTGTGCATCGTCGCGCTTGGTTTTGTCCTCGCCGCCGGGGGGACGCGGGCGGGCGCGGAGACATCGCGCGCGCCCGACGCCCCGCCCCCCATTCTGGCGGCGGCGACGCCGAAACCGTTTCAGGCCTTCAAGGATTGTTCCCAATGCCCAACCATGATCGCCCTGCCGCCCGGTGCGTTCACCATGGGAACCAACGGACGTTACCGGGCCGAACGCCCTGCTCACCCGGTATCGATCGCCTATCCCTACGCGATCGGTAAGTACGAGGTCACCTTCGACGAATGGGCCGTCTGCGTCGCGGACGGCGGATGCGACAAAATACCCGACGATCACGGTTGGGGCCGCGGGCGCAGGCCGGTGATCAACGTGACTTGGCAGGACGCCCGCGATTACGCCTTGTGGCTCAGCGTGAAAACCCACCAAAGTTATCGATTGCCCAGCGAGGCCGAATGGGAGTACGCCGCCAGAGCCGGAACGACGAGCGCCTATTCATGGGGTAACGACATCGGCGTCGGGCGCGCCAATTGCCGCAACTGCGCGGCGAAAATATCCCACAAGACCCGACCCGTCGGCAGCTATAAACCCAATCCCTGGGGTCTCTATGATGTTCACGGAAATGTCTGGGAATGGACCCAGGATTGCTGGAATCCCAATTACAAAGGCGCCCCCCGAGACGGCTCGCCGTGGCTGAAGGGAGCCTGTCAAAACCGGGTCATGCGCAGTGGGTCGTGGTACTATTTCAGCAAGAACCTCACCTCGGCATGGCGCTTCAAGAATGACGCCCGGGTCAACAGCTACGGTATCGGGTTTCGTGTCGTGCGCGATATTTTTTAGGGCGACGCTTTCAAGCTCAAACCCCGTGAACCTGCCGTACTCGGCGAACGGAGCAAGGGCGGCGGTCGCGTATTATTTCTTGCCCGCCAACGCATCCAGTTGTTTTTGCATTTCGGTAAGTTTGGCGCGCATCTCCGCGACATCGCTTTTGCTTTGCTCGCCGCCCACCGGCGAAGATGTCCTGGCCGGTTTATCCCCCTTGCCGCCCCCCTCCGGTTTCGCGCCGCGCTCCAGGTCGGGGGCGAACATCTTCATGGCATTTTCAAATAACGCCATGTTTTTACGGCCCATATCCTCGAACTGGGCGAAGGGATTCATACCGCCGAATGCGTCCCGCATGTAATGACGCATCTGTTCTTGATTATGGGCGAAAGACTGCATCGATTGTTCCAGGTAACTGGGCACCAACGACTGCAGACTGTCGCCGTAAAAGCTGATCAGGTGGCGCAGAAAGCCGAGCGGCAGAAGGCTTTGCCCCTTGGCCTCTTCCTCGACGATGATGTGCGTCAACACGGAACGGGTGATGTCTTCGCCCGTCTTGGCGTCGTACACGACAAAATCGGTACCGTCTTTGATCATCTGCGCCAGGTAATCCAGCGTCACGTAACTGCTGCTCTGGGTATTGTAAAGACGACGATTGGCGTATTTTTTAATCGTAATGGGCTCAGCGCCCGCACCACTGTTTTCAGCCATGATTTTTCCCGTCGTTTTTATCCGTTGCCAATATCGGAACAGGTCCGAACGCTCCTCCCTTATACGCCATCGCTCCAAAATGCTGCAACGCAATGTTGCACAAATAAGGGGAACGCCAACTCAAGCCGACGCTCCACCACCAAAACGAGGGCGGAGAGAAAAGCGGGTGAGGCGCGAAAGGTTTGCCGCGCTCCGAAGCGGGGGGTATACTGATCCACTCTGGCCTCCCGCCGTCCACCCGAAGAGATACGGCGCCGTCCGGAGAAATTGGGAATGGTGGGAAATTTATGAGCGACACCCTTGACTTGGATGCTCTGGCGCGTGAGTACATCGCCTTGTGGCAGGAACACTTACAAAGCGTCGCCAACGACCCCGAAACCCTGCACATGCTGACGCAGTCGCTCGACCTGATGAATTCCAGCGCACAGGCGTTCGCACATATGGCGGCGCAAGGCTCGGCGTTCGCCGCCAAGGACGCCGCGCAAAAACAGGGCTCAGACCATGCTCCCACCCCGTCTCCCGCACACCCCACCTCCCCTGGGACCGCGGCCTCTCCCCCTACACCTCGCCCTTCAGACGTGGATTGCGCTCAGTTCGCAAGCCGCATTGCCGCTCTTGAGGAGCGGGTCCATCGCTTGGAGTCCGAAGCTCGAAACACAAACGCAAAGCCTCGCACGAAAGCTTCGCGACGCCGACCCTGAGGCCTTCGCCCACGCCGTGACCGTCCAGGCCGGCAAGACCGTCGCCGAATTCATCGCAGGCGTGCGCGCCTATCGCGGGGCGGGGCGCACGCCACGCCGGGCGCGGGGGCGCGTGGTATGGCGCGAAGGCGCCACATGCCTGCGCGCCCTCGGCTATTCGTCCACCATAACCCCGGGCAAGGCCATTCTTCTGGTGCCTTCGCTGATCAACCGCGCCCATATCCTGGATCTGACGGACGAACGCAGCCTGTGTCGTTGGCTGACGGCCTCGGGATTTCATCCCTTCGTGCTCGACTGGGGCGCTCCCGGGGTGGACGAGCGCGCCTTTGGCGCCGATGCATATATTCTTCGCCGTCTGGAGCCCGCCCTCGCCCAAGTGGCCGCACTTGGCGGCGGATCGGCGCACATCGGCGGTTACTGCATGGGGGGACTGTTCGCCACCGCTTTGGCCGCGCGCAATCCCGGCACGTGCGCGAGCCTGTCGCTAATCGCGACACCATGGGATTTTCACGCCTACGACGCGGCGGCGATCGCCATGGTCAAAGCCGCCCGCCCCATTATCGAAATTCTCACCGAGAACGGCGCTCCCCTTGGGGTAGATAGCATTCAAACCTTGTTTTCGTTACTCGATCCGTTTTTGACGGTGGCGAAATTTCGCCGTTTCAACGCCATGCCCAAGGCCAGCGCACAGCGCGACACCTTTATTCAATTGGAAGATTGGCTGGGCGACGGCGTCCCCTTGAGCGCCCCGCTGGCGCGCCAGGCCCTATTCGATTGGTTCGGCGCCAACACCCCGGGCAAGGGGACATGGACCATCGGCGGGCGGGCGGTGCGCCCCGAACGCCTGACCCTGCCGGTCTTCGGCGCCATTTCGGGCAAGGACCACATTGTCCCCGCGCCCAGCGCCGGCGCGTTGATCGCCAAAATTCGGGGCGCTCACCGCCTCGACGTCGATGCCGGGCATATCGGCATGGTCGTCGGCGGGCGCGCCCGAAAGGTTTTTTACGAACCGTGGGCGCGCTGGTTGGGCGCGCTGGGTTAGGTTCGGAGCGGCGTTTACCCATCCAACATTTTTCTTGTCTGCGCTGGCTCCGCTCCGTTACTCTTTTACGAAACGGCGCGCGCCTTGGTTGAACGGAGAAAGACCCCTTGGCGTTTCAACCTTCCACACGCCCCGGGTTTCCGGGCGCGCCCCGGAAACCCTCTTTAAGGAGCCCTTCCATGACCGACATCGTTATCGCCGCCGCCGCCCGCACACCCGTCGGCGCTTTTAACGGCGCCCTGGCCTCCGTCGCCGCGCACGAGCTCGGGCGGGTGGCGATCGTCGCGGCGCTGAAACGCGCGGCGGTCGATCCGGGCGATGTTTCGGAGGTCGTGATGGGACAAATCCTCACCGCCGGCGCGGGGCAAAATCCGGCCCGCCAAGCCGCCGTCGCGGCGGGTATTCCCACGGCGCGCACCGCCTACACGATCAATCAGGTCTGCGGCTCGGGTCTACGCACGGTGGCGCTTGGCTACCAGGCGATCGCCATGGGCGATAGCGACATCGTCGTCGCCGGGGGCCAGGAAAACATGAGCCTGTCGCCCCACTGCATGCACCTGCGCGCCGGAACCAAGATGGGCGACGCGCAAATGGTCGATACCATGATCAAGGACGGCCTGTGGGACGCCTTCAACGGCTACCATATGGGAACCACGGCGGAAAACGTCGCCCGCAAATTTTCCATCGACCGCGCCGAACAGGATGCCTTCGCCGTGGCCTCGCAGAACAAGGCCGAGGCCGCCCAGGCGGCGGGTCGCTTCCATGATGAAATCGTTCCCGTCACGATCAAGACCCGCAAGGGCGACATCGTCGTCGATACCGACGAATATCCCCGCCACGGCACGACGCTGGAAAGCATGGCGAAGTTACGCCCGGCCTTCGAAAAAGACGGCACGGTGACGGCGGGCAACGCCTCGGGAATCAATGACGGCGCCGCCGCCGTGGTCCTGATGCGCGCCGCCGAGGCGAAGCGCCGCGGACTTACGCCTTTGGCGCGCATCGCATCGTGGGCGACCGCCGGGGTCGATCCCGAGATCATGGGCACCGGCCCGATCCCGTCATCGCGCGCCGCCCTCAAGAAGGCCGGATGGTCGGTCGGCGACCTCGACCTAGTCGAGGCCAATGAGGCCTTCGCCGCTCAGGCCTGCGCCGTCAACAAGGAACTGCGCTGGGACACCGACAAGGTCAACGTCAACGGCGGGGCGATCGCTATCGGCCATCCAATCGGCGCTTCGGGAGCGAGGATTTTGGTGACGCTGCTGCACGAAATGCAAAAACGCAGCGCCCACAAGGGCCTGGCCACTTTATGCATCGGCGGCGGCATGGGCATCGCGATGTGCCTGGAACGGCCATAAACGATACACAATAATGCCGTTAAAATGGCGCAATGAGACGCCACAAAAATACAAGCCACGACAGGGTGGCACCATCATCATCAAAGAGAGGGGGGCGCGCCATGAGCAAAGTTGCAGTCGTTACGGGAGGGACGCGCGGAATCGGGCGCGCGGTCAGCATCGCGTTGCAAGACGCGGGCTATCGCGTCGCCGCCACCTATTGCGGCAACGAGGAAGCGGCGCTGGCGTTCAACAACGAAACCGCGATCGCGGTCTATAAGTTCGACGTCGGCGATTTCGCACACTGCCAAAAAGGCGTCGCCGACATCGAACAAGACCTGGGCGCGATCGACGTTCTGGTCAACAACGCCGGCATTACGCGCGACGCCATGTTGCATAAAATGCCCACCGAACATTGGCGCTGCGTAATGAACACCAACATGGATTCCCTGTTCAACATGTGCCGCAACGTGATCGACGGGATGCGCGAGCGCAAGTACGGGCGGATCATCAACATCAGTTCGATCAACGGTCAGAAAGGTCAGGCCGGGCAAACCAACTATTCCGCGGCCAAGGCCGGGGTGATCGGCTTCACCAAGGCGCTGGCCCAGGAAACCGCAGCCAAGGGCATCACCGTCAACGCCATCGCGCCGGGTTATGTCGCAACCGAAATGGTCAAGGCCGTCCCCCAGGAAGTGCTCGACGCCAAAATCATCCCCACCATACCCGTCGGACGCCTCGGCGAACCGGAAGAAATCGCCCACGGTGTGGTCTTCCTGGCCTCGGAGAAGTCCGCTTTCATCACCGGGACCACCCTGACCATAAACGGCGGGCAATACATCGCCTAAAATTGAAACGTTAACATTTAACATGATGTCAACCCAGGACGTCTCCGCGATAAGACGCGCATGCGTCGCCCCACGCCGTAACCACGCGCCATGCGTAACCATGCACCATGAATGAACCCTCCTCACCCGTACCCGGCGGCGAAGTTTCAAACGCACTCGGCGCAACCGCCGCCCGGCGCGCGACGGGCGTCGGCGCGTTGGCGATCGTCATTTGGGCGAGCCTGGCCCCGCTGACCGCACTTTCCGGGGCGGTGCCTCCTTTTCAAATGGTGGCGCTGTCTTTCTTTCTTGCCGGGACCATCGCCCTGATGGTCGCGCGCGCCAAGGGTGAACGCATAAGCGCGCACATGCGTCACCCGCCGGGCGCTTGGGTCCTGGGCGTGGGGGGGTTGTTCGGCTACCACTTCTTGGTGTTTCTCGCCTTGAAAACCGCCCCCGCCCTTGAAGCCAACTTGATCAACTATCTCTGGCCCCTACTGATTGTCCTTTTTTCCGCCCTACTCCCCGGCGAGCGCCTGCGCTGGTGGCATGTCGCCGGCGCGCTGTGCGGCCTCGGCGGCACGGTCTTGATCGTCGGCGCAAAAACCGGCGCAGCGCTCGACAACCGCGCCTGGTTCGGATATGGCGCGGCGCTGGCCGCCGCCGTCACCTGGGCCGGCTATTCGGTTCTCAATCGGCGTTTCGCGCATGTACCGACCAGCGCCGTCGGTCCTTTTCTGATCGTGGCGGGGGCGCTGGCGACGATTTGTCACATCTTCTGGGAACCCACCATCTGGCCGCAGGACGCGCTCCAGTGGGGGGCCATCATCGGCCTCGGCCTCGGCCCCGCGGGGGGGGCTTTTTTCGTTTGGGATTACGGCGTCAAGCACGGCGATATCCGCGTTCTTGGGGCGCTGGCTTATGGGGCGCCGCTGATGTCCACCGCCCTGCTGATCGTCCTGGGCAAAGGGGATCTCAGCACGCGTATCTCCGTCGCCGGGGTCATGATCGTCGGCGGCGCGGCGCTGGCCTCGCGGGAAATGTTCTTCCGCCGCACGTAGCGTGCCTGCGTTACGGCGCAAATGCCGCAGGCGCGAGCCGGGCGCCGCCTAAACCGGATCGCGCGGTTCGGTGGCGCGCATCGCCCCGCGCGCGGCGAAGATTTCGTACCAATCGGCCAGCGCCGGACGGCTCTGACGCCAGTCATCGTCACCAAGACGAAAATCGATATAGCCCAGCATGGCGCCAATCGTGATCGTTCCGATCGTCGCCTGCTGGCCGAGCCTCTCGGCTTCGCCTTCCAACCAGTCGAGGCCACGGTCAATCAATGCTTTTTGCCGTTCGATCCAACCGTTCGAACGTTCACCGAGGGGGCGCTTGGATTCGAGCAGTCGGAGCACCGCCGCATCCAATATCCCATCGCCCAGGGCCTGTAATTTCAGAGCGTGCCAGCGCGCCCGGCCCTCGGGGGGGAACAGCTTGATCCCTTCATGCAGACTGTCGAGATATTCGCAGATTACCGGAGAATCGTACAATCTTTCGTCCCCCTCGGTCAGCAACGCGGGAACTTTGCCCAGGGGATTATCGTTACCGATATCACTCGCCGGGTCCCAAACGGCGGTCGGCAAAATGTCAATATCGTCGGCCAAACCAATTTCGTGGGCGCACACCATGACTTTGCGAACGTAGGGCGAGGTGGGAGAATAGCGCAGTTTCATAAGGGGCCTTTCATCAATGCACAACGTGTCTAAAACCTAATGTGTCTAAAACCTAAAAACTGTCCTTGCGGCGGCGAATTTCGGCGAAGACATCGGCGGGATCGCACCCGACCATGCCCACCGCCCGCTGCAGATCCGCCGCGTCGGCGCGCAAAAATGGATTGCACCGCCGTTCCGCGCCCATCGGCGCGGGCACCGTCGGCATGCCCTTCTCGCGCAGGGCCAGGACATCGGCGGCGCGCGCCTTCAAGGCGGCGTTCGCGGGATCGACGCTCAGAGCGAAATCGGCGTTGGCGTTGGTATATTCATGGGCGCAAAATACCCGAGCGTCATCGCCCAGTGCGCGCAGCGCGCACAACGATCGCCACATCTGGCGGGCGTCGCCTTCGAACAGGCGACCACAACCCAGCGAAAACAGCGTATCGCCACAAAACAGCGCCTTATCCTCGGCGAACCAGTAGGCGACATGCCCCAAGGTGTGGCCGGGCACGGCCAGGACATCGGCCACGCTGTCGCCGATGGCGAGCCGATCGCCGTCGGCGACAGCGACATCAACGGCGTCGATGCGCCCCAAATCAGCCTTCGCCGCCACCACCGAACAGCCCGTTCGCGCCTTCAGCGCGCCGACCCCGCCGGTATGATCGTGGTGATGATGGGTAATCAAAATATGCGTCAAGGTCCAACCCAAACGATCCAGCGCCTCACCGACCGGACCCGCCTCGCCGGGATCGACGACCGCCACCTGACCGGTCTCGCCGTCACGCAGTAAATACACGTAATTATCGCGCATGATCGGAATTTGATGAATCTCAAGGGGCATGGCGCATCTCGACAAGAGCGGAAAACAAACCGACAAACGCAATAGTACACGTCGGGAACAAACCGTCCAGATTCTTTACCCACGCCAATCCGTTCTTGAGGGAAGGACGCTTCCTGATACACTCGAAACATGTGGATTGATGTCGTTGATCTGAGGGATTTTTACGCCTCACCCCTGGGCCGTGTCGCACGGCGGGTGATCGGGGCGCATCTGCGCGCCCTATGGCCCGACGTCACCGGCCAGGCGATTTTGGGCTTGGGTTACGCGACGCCGTACCTGAGCTATTTCCGTGGCGAGGCCGGGCGCGTCATCGCCGCCATGCCGGCGCGTCAAGGCGTCGTGCGCTGGCCCTCGGACGGTCCGGGTTTGACCGTTCTGTGCGACGAGGCCGATTTGCCGCTGCCCGATCTTTGCGTCGATCGGGTGATTTTGATTCACGCCCTTGAATTTTCCGAGCAGATCCGGCCCTTGCTGCGCGAGGCGTGGCGCGTCCTCGGCGAAGGCGGACGATTACTGGTGGTGACGCCGAACCGGCGTGGCATCTGGGCGCGCCTGGAGCGCACGCCGTTCGGACACGGCCAGCCTTATTCGGCGCGGCAGCTCTCTCAAGTCCTGCGCGAGAACATGTTCACGCCGATCCGCACCCGATCGGGGCTGTTCGTTCCCCCCAGTCGCTCGCGCATGGTGTTGTCCTCGGCGCGGGTTTTCGAAGGGGTCGGACAGCGTTTCTTCAATGTTTTTTCCGGCGTCCTGGCGATGGAGGCGAGCAAGGAGATTTACGCCGGGCAACTCGAAACCGAAACCCGTCGGCGACACGCCCTGGTGACGGTGCCCGGCGGCAACCCAAGATCGATCCCCCACGCCCGTTAGCCCCGTAGGTGGTAAGAAACAACGCGGCGCCGAGGGTTATTTTTTGAGCAGAAACACCGCCTGCTCCCCGAGGAGATTGGCGAGAAAAAACGAGCGCCCGATCCCCCTTTGCGCCCCGCTACCGTCCAGGGCGATGCTCTGCTCGATGGTGTATCCCATTTCGGCGCACAGGACGATAAAGTCGCGAATCGTACAAAAGTGGATATTCGGCGTTTCGTACCATTGATGGGGCATGCTTTGGCTGACCGGCATGCGCCCACGAAACCCCAATTGTAGACGCACCCGCCAATGGGCGAAATTGGGAAACGAGACGATCGCACTGCGCCCGATCCGCATCATATGCCCAAGCACGGCCTTCGGTTCGCGCATCGCCTGCAGAGTCTGGCTGAGGACGACGTAATCGAAGGCGTCGTCGGGATAATCCTTTAAATCGGTGTCGGCGTCGCCCTGGACCACCGACAGGCCGTGGGAGACGCTTTCCTTGACCCCTTCCGTGGACAGTTCAATGCCGCGCCCATCGACCCGTTTGAAGCGCCGCAAGTAATCCAAAAGCGCGCCGTGCTCACAGCCGACGTCGAGCACCCGACTGCCCGTTTCGATCATGTCGGCGATGATTTGCAGATCGACGCGAATCGACTTACGACTTTCCGAGTTCATGCGCCGTTCCCTAAATTCCGATTAAGACCGTGATATTCCGCGCACCCTCGCAAGAACCCGGCGACCACGCGGTGAAAATCCGGCTCGTCGAGCATGAAGGCGTCATGGCCTTTGTCCGAGCTGATTTCGACGAAGCTGACGTTGGCCCCGGCGGCGTTCAGGGCGTGCACGATAGCCCGGCTTTCCCGTGTCGGATACAGCCAATCGCTGCTGAACGACACCACGCAGAAACGCACCGAAGTGCCCTTGAAGGCGTTGGCGAGCACGCCGCCATAGCGCTTCGACAGATCGAAATAATCCATCGCCCGGGTAATATACAGGTACGAATTGGCGTCGAACCGATCGACGAAGGTAATGCCCTGGTGGCGAAGATAACTTTCGACCTGAAAATCGGCGTCAAACCCCCAGGACACCTCGTCGCGGTCCTGCAATTCGCGGCCGAACTTGCGCGTCAGCGCCTGTTCCGACAGATACGTGATGTGCGCCGCCATGCGCGCCACCGCCAATCCTCGATAGGGCCGGGCGTCGTGACTTTGGTAATCCCCGCCGTGCCAATCGGGGTCGGCCATGATCGCCTGGCGACCGACTTCGTGAAAGGCGATGTTTTGCGCCGAATGGCGCGGCGCCGTGGCGATCGGCAGGGCGGCGCACATCCGTTCGGGGAACAGCGCCGCCCATTCGAGCACCTGCATCCCGCCCATCGACCCGCCGATCACCGCGAACAGCTTGTCGATGCCCAAATGATCGACCAACATCGCCTGCGCGCGCACCATGTCGGCGATCGTGATCACCGGAAAATCCAGGCCCCAGGGCTTGCCCGTCACAGGATTGACGTCCTGCGGCCCGGTGGTCCCGATGCACCCACCTAGAATATTCGAGCAAATGACGAAATAGCGGTCGGTGTCGATCGGCAACCCCGGCCCCACCATCAGCCGCCACCATCCCGGTTTCGAGGTCAAGGGATGGGGCTCGGCGACGAATTGGTCACTGGTCAGGGCATGACAGACGACGATGGCGTTGGATTTATCGGCGTTCAGCGTCCCATAGGTTTGATAGGCCACGGTAAAATCAACAAGATCAACCCCGCAATCCAACCGAAGCGGGGCCTCTCGCCCAAAGTGAACATGGTGGCCCGGCAGATCCTGCGACTTCCCGGCGGCATTCGTATCGTGGGTCGGCATATTGTCTCCTTGACGCTGCCCGGATGGGTATCCCCGTTACGCCACGGACGCGGACGCAAGCGTTTTCCCGTACAATTCTCCGAACCATTTCCAGGAAGATCGCTTGGCTCATTGCTATGAATCGAGGGCGCGGGTGTCAATGTTTTCTTTGATTTTACGCCCACAAGTTATTATCACTAAGGCCCCGATCGGCGAAGACATTCCGCATTTTATAGCTACAGAAAGAATAATGATGAGCATCGAAAAATCCCTTGAGCCCCTGCGCCGCGAAATCGATGCGATCGACGTGCAAATTCACGACCTTTTGATGCGCCGCACCCAAGTGGTGGAAAAAGTCCGCGCCGTTAAGCACGACGTGCGGATCAAAATTCGCCCGGCGCGCGAGGCGGAAATCATTTATCGCCTCCTTGAGCGCCACAAGGGCCCCTTCCCCAAACGCGAGCTTTTTCGCATTTGGCGCGAATTGATTGTCGCCACGCTCAGTTTTGAAGGTCCCTTTTCCGTCGCCGTGTATATGACCGGCGAGGACTGCGGCTACTGGGACATGGCGCGCGATCAATTCGGCAGTTACACCCCGATGACGCCGCACACCTCGGCGCGCCACCTTATCGAGGTGGTGCGCGCGCAAACCGCCACCGTCGGCGTTCTTCCGGCGCCGACCCGTCAGGATGCCGACCCATGGTGGTGGCGACTGGTCGCCGAGGGCGACGAGGTGCCCAAAATCATCGCCAGGCTCCCCTTCGCCGGCCCCGGCAATGCTCGCTCGGGCAACATGGAAGCCCTGGTCATCTGCCCCGTAGGGCTTGAGCCGACCGGGCGCGATCGCACGTATCTCGCTTTTGAAACCGACAGCGACATCACGTTGTCGCGCTTGCAAACGGCCCTCAAGGAAAACGGCTTTACGCTCCATTTCGGCGCCGACTGGAATGATCCCAGCCGCCCCACGCCGTGGCTGTATCTGGTCGAACTGGAAGGGTTTATTTCAGCCAAAGACCCCCGTCTATCCAACGTTCGCGACGCCTTTGGCGACGAAGTGAAACGCCTTTTGTCGCTGGGCGGATATTCCACATGCCTAAGCCCCGATGAACTGGACACCCCATCATGAGCGCCCCCACTGCGCGGACCGGCATTCTCGAAATCGCGCCTTATGTCGGCGGAACGTCCTCCCTCGACAGCGCCCGGCGGATCATCAAGCTGTCGTCCAACGAAGGCGCGCTGGGCCCCAGCCCCAAGGCGGTCGAAGCCGTGCGGGACGCCGCCGCCGCCATGCACCGCTACCCGGACGGAGGCGCGATCGCCTTGCGCGAAGCCATCGGCGCGCGCTTCGCGCTGGACCCGGCACGCATCGTCTGCGGGGCCGGGTCGGACGAGTTGATCAGCTTATTGACCTATTCCTACGCCGGAGCGGGCGACGAGGTGCTGTACACCGAGCATGGCTTCTTAATGTACCCGATCGCTGCCCTGGCGGCGGGGGCGCGCCCGGTGAAGGCCGCCGAAAGCAATTTGCGCGCCGACATCGACCTGTTGCTGGAAAAGGTCAGCGCCCAAACCCGGATCGTATTCATCGCCAATCCCAACAACCCCACCGGATCGTACCTGTCGGGTCAGGAAATTCGCCGTCTGCGCCGCGACCTGCGCGAGGATGTCTTGCTGGTCATCGACGCCGCCTACGCCGAATTCGTCAACGCCCCCGATTACAGCGACGGCGCCGATCTGGTCGAGGGAAGCGACAATGTGGTGATGACACGCACGTTTTCAAAAATCTTCGCCCTGGGCGGCCTACGCCTGGGATGGTGCTATGCGCCGACGGCGATTGCAGACATCCTCAACCGCGTACGCGGGCCGTTCAATGTCTCCAGTCTCGCCCAGGCGGCGGGAATAGCCGCCTTGGAAGACCGCGAATTTTTCGATCGCGCCGCCGCCCACAATAGCCAATGGCGCGATTGGACCATCGCCGAGGTGCGCGCCCTCGGCCTGGACGTGCCACCCAGCGTCGGCAATTTCATTTTACCGCGCTTCGCCGCCGAAGGCCTACACACCGCCGATCGCGCCGATGCGTTCCTTAAATCCCGCGGCATCATCGTGCGCAAGATGGGGGCCTATGGCCTGGGCGAGCATTTGCGCGTTTCGATCGGCCGGGAAGATGAAATGCGCGCCTTCGTCGCCGCCCTCGGCGATTTCATGAACCCCTGAGACGAAGCGGAACTCCCTTGTCATGACGTCACCCCTTTTCGGGCGTATCGCTTTTATCGGCATCGGCCTGATCGGCTCGTCCCTGGCCCGCGTCATCCGGCGCACCGACCCCGCCACCCACATCGGCGTTTGCGCGCGCAGCCAAGCCACGCTCGACACCGCGATGCGTCTGGGATTGGCCGACGCGGCGTTCACCGACCCCGCCGCCTGCGTCCAGAACGCCGACCTGGTGGTGATCTGCACCCCGATCGGGGCCTACAAGGCGATCGCCCAGGCGATCTCGGGGGCGCTGAAACCGGGAGCCGTCGTCACCGACGTGGGATCGGTCAAATCCGCCGTGATCCGCGATGTCGCCCCCTATCTTCCGGACGGAGTCGCCTTCGTCCCCGGCCATCCCATCGCCGGGACCGAACATTCCGGTCCCGAGGCCGGTTTCGCCGAGTTGTTCGAGAACCATTGGGTCATCCTGACCCCGCCCCGAGATACCGACCCCGACGCCGTGGCCCGGGTCGGTCGGCTTTGGCGCAATGCCGGATCGACGGTCGAAATCATGGCCGCCGATCATCACGACCGGGTCCTCGCCATCACCTCGCATCTGCCCCACTTGATCGCCTACACCATCGTCGGCACCGCGACCGACCTGGAAGAAGACACCAAACGCGAAGTGATCAAGTTTTCCGCCAGCGGATTTCGCGATTTCACCCGTATCGCGGCCTCCGACCCGGTCATGTGGCGCGACATTTTCATGAACAACAAGGACGCGGTGCTCGATATTCTGGGGCGTTTCAGCGAAGACCTGACCGCCCTGCAACGGGCCATTCGCCGCGGCGAGGGGGACACCCTGCAGGAGTTGTTCACCCGCACCCGGGAAATTCGCCGCGGGGTAATCGATTACCGTCAGGACAAAATCGACGTTAAGACTCCCGACGCCGACGACAACGGGTAAAGATCGGGGGGTAAAGATCGAGGGGTAAAGATCGGGGGACAAAGATCGGGGCATCACCGTCCCGACGGCGCACCCGGCCCGGCCTCCGGCGACGGCGCGCCGGGAGGTTGCGCCGAGCCGGGCCACGCGATACGCGGAAACGCGGCGATCGGCACGGGGCCGATAAACAATTTCCGATTCCGCACCGTAATCGCCATACTAAGCGCCGGCGGCGCGCCGTTGGCGGGACGCTGAAACAAGGCCCCCAACACCAATTTCGCCGTCACCACATCGCGATCGCGCAACATGCCCCGGGCGCGCAACTGATCGAGCAGCGCGAAAAGCCCCTCGATCTTGGCCGTGAACGATCCGACGGGTTGCAGGTCTCCGTCGAGCGCGAGGGTCCCCGCCCCCTGAACGTTCAAAGGGCCGTTCTCGACATGAATCGCCTTAAGATCGATCGCGCCTCCCCCGTCGCGCCAATGGGTAAGCGCCGCGGCGTTCCCGTCCGTACCCAACAGACGGCCTTTGACGCTAAATCGGGCGCTCAGATGCTGGAATTCATTGCCCAGAGGAAGGGCGTGAAAAGGAGGAACGCGCATATCGTGAATCGAAATATCCGCCCGGGCGCCGACCGCCTTGGGTCGGTTCTTGGGAATATCGAAGTTGTCATAGGCGAAAAAGACATCCCCCACCGTCACCCCACGCCCCGGCGTCGGCGAAAGTAAGCGTAACTCCGAGATACGCACCCGCACCCGAAGCGGCCATCCCGTCGAAACGTTCGCGCCCAGAGTGACATGGACTTCGGCGACTCTAGCGCCGCCCGAATAGGTCACGCGATCGGGTCCCGTTCCCACCGTCACCCGTTGTCTGCCCGATGCGAAAATGCTCAAGCGTCCGGGGCGCCAGGGACGCGCCTGGACGACGATCCCGTCCCCCGACCAGGCCCACGGAACGGTGACGCCCGTATCGCTCACGGTGGGATCCATGACGTTCAGACGAATGTGAAACGGGTATCCGCCGATCTCGAAGCGCCGAAACCCGACGACAACGGCCTTGGCGCGTTGGTGCGCGACCCAGGTCTCGAAGTCGCCGCGCAACTGGAACGCCATCACGAACCAAAATCCGGTCCACGCCAGGACGATCACCGCGCCCGCGATAATCGTCCCCAGCCCGACGCGGATGATCCGCAGCGTGCGAGGCGGCCTGTAGTTCAACGCCCGAAGATGAGGCGCGTCGTTTCCGTCATGTCGAGTATTGCGATAAGCCATGGTTCTCCATACGCGCGGATCGGTTCCCGGGGACGGCGTCGGGCGCGGATAAGACATTGTCCGTCGCCGCGCGAGAGGGTAGCATCTGCGCGCGCGCGGTACATTCTTTTCCTTTCGACATTGCTTAAGGGAACCATGGACAGACACCTCCCCACCTCCCGGAACTTCTGGGTTTTCGGATACGGCTCCTTGATGTGGCGACCCGGCTTCGATTTCGAGGAGAGACAGCCGGCCTGGCTTTACGGCTATCATCGTTGCCTGTGCGTCCGCTCCACCGTCTATCGCGGGACGCCGGAACATCCGGGATTAGTGATGGGGCTGGACCGGGGCGGTTCGGCGCGTGGCATCGCCTTTCGCATCGCCCCCGCACAGATCGCGCAAACCCTAGCCTACCTGGACGAACGCGAACAAGTCACCAAGGTCTACTGCCCGAAAGTTTTCAGGGTTCGCCTTGACGATGGACGCGCCGTGCGCGCCTATACCTTCGTCGCGCGCCACGACCACGAACAATACGCCGGAAAATTAACGCCCGATCAGGCGGCATGCTACATCGCCCAAGGCCACGGCCAAATGGGCAGCAGCCTCGAATACGTCGAGAATACCTGCCGCCACCTTCAAAAAATCGGTATCTCCGACCTCGCCTTGAAAGACGTCCTGCGCCGCGCCCGCAAAATGGCAAACCCGCCGCGCCCACCCGACCCAAGTTAGGGTCACGCCGGTCCGCCCGCCTCCCCCAGTTCACGCGGAGGATTCGACAATTATAGTGGGGGACTGGGTGGACTTTATTGATTTTTTGTTAGTGCGTACGTACCCAAAAAACGACCCACCATTCTCGCCGCGGATAGTCCGGCATTGGGATCCTTATTTTTAGCGTCCTTCATGAGTGACAGCGCCAACATCGCTTCGGAACTTTGGCATTGGCTTATCGCATAATCGATTGTGACGACCATTTCCTCGTTTTTGTGTGACGGGTTTAAATTCGCCTTTATGCACTTAAAATAAATTTTTCCTATGGCAAATGTATTCTTACTATACACGGTCGGCTTTTGCGCCTGCGTGGCGCAGCCGGAAAGGACGATCAGCAGGGGGATGATGTATTTCATGACGGCAATGCTATCCCAGGGCGATCTTAAAACCAAGGCGCGAAATTCAGGAACATAAGAGGAACACCCGCGATGGACGAGACCCGGCTTAACGATGCGATCGACCGCGCCGACACCGCGCGGCGGATCATGGCCGACGTCCGGGATTATTTCACCGCCATCGAGGCCGAATACGGCGAACAGTTGATGGCCTGCGAGCCGGGCGACGATCTGGGCCGTTATCGCCTTGTCGAGGCGATCAAGGTCGTGCGCAATGTCGCGGGGCATCTTAAAATTCAAATCGAGATGGGAAAACTGTCGCGTAAAGAGCTTGGCGATTTAAAGAGCGGCAAACGCCCGTTCTTTTGACGCCGATACCGAGCGTCGCGAGACGCCCACCTTCCCTTAGACCGAGCGTCGCGAGACGCCCACCTTCCCTTAGATGGAGTTTATTTTCATGGAAGACGAAGCCAACACCCCCGATGGGACTGGCGAGAACGACGGCGATCTGAGCGTTTCTCAGGCCGCCGATAAACTCGCCGGACTTCTGGCGGACAGCGAAGATGCTGCACCCGAAGAAGCCGAAGGCGAAGCAACGCCCGATGAAGACCCCAAAACCGACGCGCCGGACGATTCCGATGACGAAGACGACGCGCCGACCGATGGGGACGACCAGTCCGACGCCACCCCGGACGAGGTTTTGAGGGCGGCACACCGCAAAATCAACGTTTCACTGGCGTCCGATCTGTTGGATCGTGTCCGGGAGGCGTCCCCGCAATTTTTTGAACATTTGATCGTCAACCTCCTGCTTGCCATGGGGTACGGCGGCACGTCCGAAGACGCCGCGCGGGCGTTGGGACAATCGGGGGACAACGGCGTCGACGGCGTTGTCGATCAAGACCCGTTGGGCGTCGATCAGATTTACGTTCAGGCCAAACGGTATGCTGAGGGAAACAATATCGGGGCGGGTGACATCCGCGACTTTTTCGGGGGCATTACCTTACGACCTCGGACTTTAGCCCTTCGGCCAGACAGACCGCCAAAGACCTTGGCATGCGCATCGTGTTGATCGATGGTCAACAACTCGCAAAACTGATGTTTCAATATAACGTCGGCTGCCGAGACGAGGAAACATTGCACCTGAAAAAGGTGGACGAAGAGTTTTTTGAATAGCCGGTATTTGGCAGATTTTGCTACCCGCAGTGCAACTGTTTTGGCTTTTCCGCCCTCGAACCGCCCCTCCCGCCAACGTAAGACAACCCCATCCATCCCCTTGCGAAGGGGAGAAAACCGTTTTATCTTATGCACTTAGGGAATGCGGTTCCGCTGTTTATTTTCCCGGGTTGGCGTTACGTCTTACGACGATATATCTCCCACACCTGTCTCTATGGCGCTCTGCTCAAAAATTATTTCGAGGGTAAGATAGACGCCTTCGACGACCTTGGCATGCTGATCGACACCCTGAATTCCTCCTCGCCAAATTAACCGGCATGCGTCACCCCCTCGAACTTGGCGTACGATGCAGCCCTTAAGCCACCAAGGAACCCGTCCTATTTGCAAAGCTACCTGCTCGGCGCGGTCTGAATTTTTATGGTCGCGTTTGGTTTCCGCGAGCTCGTATGCATGCTCCGCTTATTGCTGAGCCCAAATGATACGGGCGATCCAATCGACCTGGGACATCTCCAAGGTACGGTCTTCGTAATCGGGATTGAGCGATTGCAGTTCGATGCGGTTGGCGGTTTTACGGCGCAGTTGTTTAGCCATCACCTCGCCGTCCTTGGTGCGCAGAACGACGCGATCACCCCGGCGGATGCCCGACGAGGGTGAAACGATCACAATGTCGCCGTCACGATACACCGGGTTCATGCTGTCGCCGGAAATTTCCAGGGCGTAGGCATGTTCGTCGGTGACGAACGGCGTCGGCACCTCATCCCACCCCGTACCCACCGGATAGCCGGCGTCGTCGAAGTAGCCCTTGGATCCCGCCTGGGCCATGCCGAGGATTGGGATAGGGCGCTCGCCCTCACGGGCGCCGCCTTCGATGTAGGCGAGAAAATCGCCGAGGCTGGCCCCTGTCGCGCCCAAAATCTTAGCGATGCTTTCCGTACTCGGCCAGCGTAACTTTCCCTCGCGGGTGACACGCTTCGACTTGTTGAAGGTGGTCGGGTCGAGGCCGGACTTGCGCGCCAGCCCGGACGGCGAAAAACCGTGGTCGCGGGCGAGACGGTCGATAGCGTCCCAAATGTGCGCATGATTAAGCATGGGAACATTATCTTATGAAAATGCGCCCACTGCACTAGGAAAATATACACACAATTTTCTTGATCCCAGCGCCGTTATCATGCACACATAAGATGTTCTTGTTTTGTTCTCAAAAAAAGGGGGGGGTATGAGAAAAAAACGTTTTACGCCGGCGCGCGGTGACGCCCGTACCATAACGCCGTTCGCCAGCGCCGAGGAAGCCTGGATGTGGTTCGTTCGCGCCCAGAAGGCGCGACGGGACGGGGCGCGGTTATGCCGCTCCGCGGTAATGGCGCGCCCATGCGAACCCGACGATATTTATTGCGCGGTGATGACGCTGTATCGCCGTCGTGTGGTGCGTCGCGATCACCTTAAGGTTCTCGCGAAATTTGGGATGGAAGACCGCCCGCCAGATTATCGGGTGGCTTGCGAGACCGTTTCCTTGACGCTCTGGCGTGACGCCATGAATCATTTATCCATCATTTTGAAAGAAAAGGGAATTGTGGGGTGAAACCGGGGCTCGGAAAAAGTTGCGACGAATCTATGACCGCCCCCCCCTTCGGCGGTCGCGCCCTGGTCGTGTTCGGTGGCGACACCGCGTTGCCCTGGTTGCGAATGCTCAAGCCTGGGTTCCGCCACTGTTTCGTTCTGGTTGAACGGGCTGGCGGATGGGTGGTGGTCAACCCCTTGTCTCATCAGACCGAATTGGCCTGGCTGGAACGTCGCGAGGCGGGGGATCTGGCAAACGCTTATCGCCGCCATGGCTTTCGCGTCGTCCCTTATGCCGTCATCGCGGCGCCGCCCACCGCCGCCCCCTGGAGACCGTATACCTGTGTCGAAGCGGTAAAAAGAGTCTTAGGCATTCACCACCGATGGGTATGGACCCCGTGGGCCTTGTATCGCCACATTCGGGGCGCGCGGACACAAAAAAATACTTATTAAGAATAAAATCCTTTACTTTTGAAAATTAATAGGCTATAAATCACATTAACGAACGGGACAACTGCGTCCCGAGGCCGCCGATACCCTCGGCGGCCTTTTTTATGCCGAGAACGCCAAGAAAAACGAGAGAAGGAGCATCGCCATGGGAGGATTTTTATCTGCCCCACCGCCACCGCCACCGCCACCGCCTGTGGCCCCCGATCCCGCCGCCGCGAATTCCGCCACCAAACAACAACGCCGATTAAATGTAATCGAACGCGCCCGCCGGGGACGGATGGGACTGATCCACACCAGCCCGCGCGGCGTGATCGGCCTGATGGCGAGCGCTCAGAAAAAAAACCTCCTAGGAGAATAGGCATGCACACAATTTCGCCCGAAGCGATCGTTAAGCGCTATCGCCGGGCCAAGGAACAACGGGCGACGTGGGAAGGACATTGGCGCGAATGTTACGCCTATGCCCTGCCTCATCACGACGGTGGTCTACGTCCCGCCGCAGAAGGAGGACGAAAAAGCGACACCCTCTTCGACGCCACCGCCGCCGATGCGGTCGATCAGTTGGCGGCCTCGCTGCTCGCCAACCTAACGCCGCCGTGGTCGCGCTGGGTCGGACTGAAACCCGGCCCCGAGGTCGGCGACGGCGAGCGCGATTTGATGATGGAAGGTATCGAACAGGCCTCGACGGCATTGCAAACGCACTTCGACCGTTCCAACTTCACCTTGGAGATGCACCAGTGTTTTCTCGATCTAATCACGGCGGGAACCGCCTCACTGTTGATGGAAGAGGCGCCGGTCGGCGATCCGGCGGCATTTACCTTTAGCGCCGTGCCGTTGAACCAGGTGGTTTTCGAGGAAAGTCCGTCGGGGCGCCTGGACACCACCTTCCGGCGCAGCGAGATGACCCTTGAGCAAATGCGCCAACGCTTCAAGAGCGCCGGTGTGGAAGAGGTGCTCTGCCGCCTGGAGGACGGCGGGCAGGAAAACCGAGATCGCAAATATGGGGTCGTCGAGGCGGTTATTCCCGATGCGCGGGGCTTTTCTTATTTCGTCGTCGCCGAGGGTTTGGACCAAGGAGCATCGTCGCGCGGTGGGCAAAAGGACGGCGGCGGCTTCCTCGCCACCGGGCATTTCGCCCGCTCGCCGTTTATCAATTTCAGGTGGCTCAAGGCGCCGGGTGAAATTTATGGGCGCTCGCCGGTGATGAAGGCCCTTCCCGACATCAAGACCGCCAACAAGGTGGTCGAACTGGTGCTTAAGAACGCCTCCATCGCAGTGACCGGAATCTGGCAAGCCGACGATGACGGGGTGCTGAACCCGGCGAACATCACGCTCGCCCCGGGCACCATCATCCCCAAGGCCGTCGGCTCGGCGGGATTGACCCCGCTCAGCGCACCCGGGCGTTTCGATATTTCGCAAATCGTGCTCGACGACATGCGTGGGCGCATCCGCCATGCTCTGCTGAGTGACCGCTTGGGACAGATCAACGCGCCGAAAATGTCGGCGACCGAGGTTTTGGAACGTTCGGCGGAAATGGCCAGGATTTTAGGGGCGACCTATGGACGCTTACAAACGGAGCTGCTTTCGCCGCTGGTTTCGCGAGGGGCCGCGATCTTGCGCCGCAGGGGGGTTTTGTCGAATTTTGTGATCGACGGGCGCTTCATCGACATCGAATACAAGTCTCCCCTAGCCCGACAACAGGCCCAAAGCGACGCCCAAAACACAATGCACTGGCTGGGCGCGGTGTCGGCCTTGGGGGCGGAGGGCATGGCCGTCGTCGATAGTCCCGCCGTGGCGCGCTGGTTGGCGCGCACGTTCGGCGTCCCCGACGCCCTGATTAAACCGACGCAAAATGCCTTTGGCCCTGAACTTGACGCGAGCCTCGGCCTGGATGGCGCGCTGGGCCACCTAGGCGATCTCTTGGCCTCCGTGGAGGGGGGCGGCGCCCCCACTGTTTCCTCCGGCGCGGCAGCGGATGTCCGCCCGTCCGCCCCGACCGCCACACCCCCCGTTAACCACCGGGGGCATGACCGAAACCATGGTCCAAACCGCGAAGGGGTTACGCCATGACAAAGAAAGAGGAGACCGGTTGGGCCTGGTTCGCGACCACAGCCCAAGACGCGGACACGCCGCCCTTCGGCGATGACGCGTACGGGAAATGCCGGGACGAAACGGCAAAGGCTTTCGCCCGTTGTTTGAGCACTCCCGATGGTGAAAAAGTGATGGCGCACCTGAGCGCCGTCACGCTCGACCGCGCGCTGTCCCCCCTAGCCGCCGACAGCGTCCTGCGCCACCTGGAAGGACAGCGTCAGTTGGTCGCGCACATCAAAGCCCTGATGCGCCGGGGACGGGGATTGTGATCGCCCGGGCGGGCCCACCGTTACGGCGCAAGATGGGGCGCGCATGAACGCAAAGACAGAGAAGGAAGAATAACATGACGATCGATACCGCAAGTTCGGAAGCGACGACGATGGCAAATGAAGGGCCGGATAGCGGCACGTCCCCCTTCGATGGTGGCGGGGTGGCGACGCGCCCCGAAGGATTGCCGGAAAAATTTTGGGACGACACGACAGGCGCGGTGCGCACCGACGCCCTGATCAAATCCTATGGCGAACTGGAAAAGCGCTTCGGCGGCGGCGATCGCGGAGATATGCCGCAAAGCGCCGACGCATACGCCCTGAAGGTTCCTGAAATTCTAGGCGATGCCGATCCCGAAGTGAATACGAGACTCTATGAAGCGGGTTTCAGCCGCGAGCAAGCGCAACTGGTTTATGATTTGGCCTCGGAAAAACTGATGCCGCTGGTCGCCGAAATGACGGGGGAGGTCGGCGCGCAGGCGCAATTGGAAAAATTACATACCCATTTCGGCGGCGCGGATAAATGGGGTGAGACCGCCCGCCAGATCGGCCAATGGGGGAAACAGCACTTGTCGGAGGACGTCTATGAGGCGCTTGCCGGATCCTACGACGGCGTGTTGGCGATGCATGCCCTAATGGAGAAAAGCGAGCCGGGCCTGCTGTCCGGCGGAGCGAGCGGCGACGGCGTGAGCGGCGAGGACGATCTGCGCACCATGATGCGCGATCCTCGCTATTGGCGCGATCGCGATCCGGCGTACGTGCGCCGCATCAAGGCGGGCTACAAGGCGCTCTATCCCGAATGAGGCGCGCGCACCGCGGCGCATTCCGGCCGATGGGATCTTCCGGACACGTCGCAATTTTAAACCCATCATTCCAGAATTTAGGTCCATCTCGGCTCCATACATAAAGGGGGGGCCGGATCTATGGCCCGAGGGCTTCGCCCCAACCCGACACCACACCGGACAACCTTGACGCCCGCGTCGCTCCGACGCGCCCGACCTCAAGGCCCGACACCATCAGCGCCCGGCCCGGCGGCCCGTCCACAACCGGGGTTCGCGCCATTCAACAAAAACCCTAAACAGGAGATAGCGTATGTCGACATCCGTCGAACACTCGTTCATCCGCCATTTTCAGGCGGAAGTGCATCTGCAATATCAGCAGATGGGATCGAAATTGCGCAACACCGTGCGCACCAAGGACAACATCGTCGGCTCGTCCACCACTTTTCAGAAGGTCGGCAAAGGCACGGCCAGCACCAAGGCGCGGCACGGCAAAGTGCCGGTGATGAACGTCGATCACACCCCGCTGGAGGTTCCCCTTTACGACTATTACGCCGGCGACTGGGTGGACAAGCTCGACGAGTTAAAGACCAACATCGACGAACAGCAGGTGGTGACCCGGGCCGGGGCCTATGCCCTGGGCCGTAAAACCGATGAATTGATCGTCGCCGAGCTGGACAAATCGACCAACTATTCGGGCACCGGGGCCGATGGTTTGACCAAGGCCAAGGTCCTGACCGCTTTCGAAATGCTGGGCGACGCCGACGTCCCCGACGACGGTGAACGGTATGCCGTGATCGGCTGGAAGCAATGGTCGGAACTGCTCGGTATCCCGGAATTCGCCAATGCCGATTACATCGGCCCCGACGAACTGCCGTGGAAAGGCACTCAGGCCAAACGCTGGCTGGGGGCGTTGTGGATGCCTCACTCCGGCCTGACCAAAACCGGCGCCGTGCGCTACTGCTACTGGTACCACAAGACCGCAGTGGGTCACGCCGTCGGCTCCGACGTCACATCGGACATCACCTGGCACGGCGACCGCGCCGCGCACTTCATCAACAACGCAATGAGTCAAGGCGCCGGACTTATTGATGCGTCGGGCGTGATCTCGATGCGTTGCCTCGAAGCGTAAGGAAGGAAAACGATGGCTTATCTATCAAAAAATCTCAGTGTACTGGCCTACGCCAACGGTTTCACGCTGTGGCACTACACCACCGCCGACGTGTCCACCGACGTCGATACGACGGGATATTTCAATACCGCCGCCGATATGCTGCGCCTTGGCGACATCATCATGGCCAACACCAACACCGCGGTAAGCCCCGCGGCGGGCCTGTTCGTCGTACGCCAGAACGCGGCGGGCGTGGTTGACGTCACCGATATGACGGCGATCGGCACCGCCAACCTGGACTAAGGGCGGGTCGATGGTGGGATCGCCGGGGCCTCTATTTCCCCTCGGCGATCCCGATTTTTTGAACAACTCCATGAAGATAAGGGAGAGACGCAATGGCGTTCAGTTCGATTGCGCTGTGTTCGCGCGCGTTGCTGAAGTTGGGGGCGAACACCATCGCCTCGTTCGATGAAGGCACGGTGGAAGCCGAGATCGCCGGAAATTTATATCAGCCGGTCAGAGACGGCTTGCTGTCGGCGTATCCCTGGAGCTTCGCCACCGGTCAGGTCACCCTGGCGCGCCTCAACGCGCAACCCATCGCCGATTTCGCTTACGCCTATCAGCTTCCGGCCGATTTCGTGCGGGTGTTGTCCGCCGGGTCCGGCGGTCGAGGACGGGGGGTGAGCTACCGCATCAGCGAACGCAGACTGCACACCGACGCCCAGGAGGTGGTGCTCACCTATTTGTTCCGTCCCGCGGAAAGTGAATTTCCGCCCTTTTTCAATCTCGCCCTAATCGCGCGCCTAGCCGCGGAATTTTGCATCCCCCTAACGGAAAGCACGTCGCGCTCACAGGCGTTGTTCAGCTTGGCCGATCGAGAATTTCGCCACGCAAAAACCGTCGATTCGCAACAGGACATGCCGGGGCGGATCGAAGATTTTTCCTTGATAGAGGTACGCAACTGATGTCCCTGATCACGGTTCAAAAAACGAGCTTCGCTTCGGGCGAATTGTCGCCGCACCTGTTGGGGCGCGGAGATTTAAGCGCCTATGACAACGGCGCGATGAAACTGCGCAATGTTTTCATTCACCCCACCGGCGGACTGACGCGCCGTTCCGGGCTACGGCATGTGGCGACGGCGCGCGGCAATGGCCGTCTGGTCGCCTTCGAATTCAATGTCGCGCAAATTTATCTGTTCGTCTTCAGCGACGGTTTTGTCGAGATTTATCACGGCGACGTCAAGGAAACCGAACTGGCGACCCCCTGGACGGCGGCCCAGATCGCCGAACTGAACTGGGTGCAAAGCGCCGACACGATGCTGGTCGTCCATCCCGACGTTCCGCCCAAGAAAATCGTGCGCTCGGGAGCCGGCGTCTGGGCGCTGGAAGACTGGGTATACGTCGAAAAGGCGGGGCGGCGTTTCGTTCCTCACCATAAATTCACCGATGGGACGATAACCCTTCAGGCCAGCGCCACCACCGGAACGATCACCGTTACCGCCTCGGCGGCGGTCTTTCAAGCCGGTCACGTCGGTTGTCGCTTTCGCCTGCAGGACAAGGATATTGAAATTACATCCGTGTCCTCGGCGACTTCGGCCCAGGCGTCGGTCAAGGAAACCCTGGTGTCCATCGCACCCAGCGAAGATTGGGAAGAGCAGGCCTTTTCCACCGTGCGAGGATGGCCACGAAGTGTCTGCTTTCATCAAGACAGAATGGTGATTGGCGGATCACGCGACGAACCCAATCGCCTATGGATGTCGAAATCGTCCGATATTCTCAATTTCGATCTGGGAACCGGTCTGGACGACGAGGCCATCGAATTTGCGATCCTATCCGATCAGATCAACGCCATCCGCGCCGTCTTTTCAGGACGTCATTTGCAGATATTCACCTCGGGAGCGGAATGGATGGTTTCCGGCGAGCCGCTAACGCCGAGCAGCGTTCAGATCAAGCGCCAAACGCGGGTCGGCTCTCTCACCGACCGAACGGTCCCACCGCGCGACGTCGATGGCGCGACCCTATTCTCCTCGCGCAGCGGCCATGAACTGCGCGAATTTTTGTTCACCGATGTCGAACAGGCCTATCAGGCGGTGGACCTCGCCTTGCTCGCCCGGCACCTGATCAATGCGCCACGGGACCAGGACTTCGACAAGAAGCGGCGGCTGTTCCACCAGGTGATGGGCGACGGCACGATCGCGACGGTGACCGTTTACCGCGCCGAAAAAGTGACGGCCTGGAGCGCCCAGCAGACCCAGGGCGCGTTTAGGTCGATCGCGGTGGTGGGGGATCAAACCTACGTTTTGGTTCTCCGCGGCGCCCAATACAATATCGAAGCCTTCGACGAAACCCTGAATGTGGACGGCGGGGTGTCGATGTCGGCGGCCGCGCCCCAGGATGTCTGGTCGGGGTTATCGCATCTGGACGGGATGTCGGTGAAGGTCTTCGCCGACGATACCGTCCATGCAGATGCGCTCGTCAGCGCGGGACAGATTACGCTGTCTTACCCCGCCAGCACGGTGGTCGCCGGATTGGGGTATGCCCATGTGATCGAGCCGATGCCACCGTCGGTCGCAACTCAGCGAGGGGGCGTTCAGGGCGGTAAGGTGCGCCCAATCTCGGTTACCTTCCGCCTGGAGAATACCGGCGCCCTGTATCTGGATACCGGAAAGGGGCTCGCGGAAATTCCCTTCAAGCGCTTTGGCCAAACATACCTGGATGCGCCGATCGTCCTTTATACCGGCGATAAGACGGTGCGCGCCCTAGGCTGGCGACGCAACGGCATCGCCCCATTGTGGCGGATCGAACAGGACACCCCACTGCCCTTCACCCTACTTTCGGTCACCACCGAAATGAATATCAACGCCTAGGGTCAGGACCTCTTCATCTGGTGCGTCTGGTTTGTGAAAAATGTCACAGGCCTAGGAGAAGACTTGCCGGAAGTGCCGTTCACTTTCAAAAGTCTTCGACGACGTTCCTGGGGCATTTTTCACAAATTCCTGCAGGACGGGATGAAGAGGTCCTGACCCTAGTTCCGAATATTTTCGGCCCGGAAATAAAGCAGAAATAAAGGAGACGACCCATGGCGGCTTTTGCGACGGCTTTGCCGATCATCTTATCGGGAGCAAACATGCTTCTCGACGCCAATCAACAAAATAAACAACGCAAACTACAAAACGCCCAGAGCCGGGCGCAAGAAGCCCTTCAGGCGCAACAGCAGGCCGACGCGCGAAAAAGATTTGACGCCCAGAATAAAGAAAACCTGAGCCGCGCCCTGGCGGCGCGGCGGGCCAGCGCCGCCGCGCGCGGCATGGGCGGCGTGGGCGGCTCGGCGGACGCCGTCATGAACGGCTTGATCAGCGAAAGCGAGAAACAGCGCCGCAATTTCCTGACCGACCAGAGTTTCGCGCGTAATTCCCTGCTCGGCCAGAACGCCTTTCAAAGAAAGAAAAACCTGCTCGATCAGCAAACGTCGTTTCTGGACGCCGGATTGGGTTTCGCAAAAAAGCAATGGGGAGGGTAAGGCTCGTAAGGGATTCTCATTTGGCGAAAACAAAACCAAACGGAGGATGCGGGCATCCCCCCTGTAGAGGAGATGATCGGTGACGACACATATACGGATTAACGATATTTCGCCGCGTATTCAATACGTTGGCGACGGCGTGCAAACGCAGTTCACATTTCCCTTTCCGGTGTTCAACAACGGCGATCTGGCGGTTTATCTGGGCGGCGCGACGCAGGCCCTGAGCGTGGATTACACCGTCAGCGGCGCGGGCGCGGACACCGGGGGCGCCGTGACGTTCACCATCGCTCCCGGCAACGGCGCCTTGGTGACGCTGCGCCGCAATTTGTCCATTCATCGCACCAGCGATTTTCAACAAAGCGGCGAATTTCGCGCTAAAGTGATCAACGACGAGTTGGACTATCAAACCGCAGTACTTCAGGAATTATCCGAAATTCAGTCGCGCACGCCCCAGCGGGCGATGACGTCGTCGTCAACGGCCGACCTGACGCTTCCCGATCCCGCAGCCGGGGCCACATTGATGTGGAACGCGACGGCGAACGGCATCGCCAACGGCCCGGCGGCCGGTCAAATCTCCGCCGCTCAGGCCAACGCCACGGCGGCGGCGGGCAGCGCCGCCAGCGCCGCAACGTCCGAAACCAACGCCGCCGCCAGCGCCGCCACCGCACTGGCGGCCACCGTGGGCAAGTACGACAGACACGTTCACATCGCCTTTGCCGATAGCCCCTACACCATCGCCGCGCCCACGGTTGACACCCTGATCACCGTCGATACCACGGCGGGCGATGTCACCGTCAACCTGCCCGCCAGCGCCGGGGAGGCGGACAACCGCCTACTTGGAATCAACAAAAGCAGCGCCGTGAACACGGTCACGATCACGCCAAATGGGACCGATACGGTCGGCGGACTGGCCTCGTTCGTGATGTTCGACGCCACGGAATGGTGCGATCTTTACCTCGATAAGTCGGCCGCCGACTGGCAGATGGGCAACCTGTCGTACACCGCGGCGGGGGCGGGACTGAGTAAGACCGGAAGCACGTTGTCGGTCGCTACCGGCGGGGTCGGCGTGGCCATGCTCGCCGCCCCGGCGCGACCTTACGACATCGGCTTCACGGCGGGTTTCGATAGCACGATGGCCCCGGACGTGCTGGCGGTGCGGGTTTACGGCGAGATCGTCGCGGCGCGGGCGATGTCCTTGATCGGCGAGGTCGCCGCCATCGCGCTCGCCCCCACCGGTGCGGCGGCGGTCTTCGACGTCCTGCTCAACGGGGTTTCGGTTTACACCACCAAGCCACAATTCGCCGCCGCCACGACGCTAACACCGGGCGTGCTGGCGACAACTGCCGTCGCTGCGGGCGACCGCCTGACGTTCGCCTGCACCCAGACCGGCAACGCCGAGCCGGGACGCGGCGTCACTTTCACCATGCAAGGGGAGTTGGCGTGATGGGTATGATCCTCAGCCCCTTTTCATCATCCACCGGCGCAAACGACGCCGTCAAAGACGCCGCCCTTCTCGACGGCGTGTCCGGATATCTGTCGCGCACGCCCGTGGTGGCGGGAAACGGTGGCGTGTGGTCGTTTTCCTGTTGGGTGAAACCCACAGCCACAGGAACGGTAAGGTCATTATTTTCAGACGCCGCGCCGACGTTTAGCACGATCGTTCGCATTATGGACACAGACCAGATTGCCGTGGATATCGCCAATCAGGTGGACACGTCTTTCAGATTGACGACAACCGCCGTTTTTCGGGATGTTTCCGCTTGGATGCATGTTCTCGTGGCGGTGAATACTTCGGCGGCGACAGCCGCGGACCGCGTGAAAATATACGTCAACGGCGACCTCCAATCGGTGACGGGGACGTACCCGACGACCGCCTTTGGCGGCGGGTTGTCCGCGTCCTACCCGTGGACGATCGGGTATAACCATTCCGCAGCCCCATACGATTATACGGGATATATTGCCGCCGCCGTCTTTACCGACGGCCATACCCTGACCCCAACCATTTTCGGAAAAACCGACCCCGTTTCGGGCAACTGGACGCCCAAGAAGCCCAACGTGGCGGCCTACGGGGCCAACGGGTTTTACCTCAATTTCAAGAATGGCGGGGCGCTGGGCGCGGACGTGTCGGGAAATGGAAATAATTTTATTGCCACCGGAATCGTGACACAAAGCACGGATACGCCGACGAACAACCATGCCGTTTTGAACCCGGCGACAAACCTATCGAAGGCGGGCGGTTTTTTTTATAGAAACGGCAACCGGACCGTCGTGACCGCCCCGGCAAACACCAATTATTGCAGAACCGAGAGCACATTTTATTTTTCCGGTTTAACGGGATGCCGTGCGACAATCACGCATATCGGCCAGGCGACCTCGACCTTCGTCGGCGTGCGCAATGTCGATACCGGAACTTTGTATGCATTTCGCGCCGACGGGCAGTGGTTCGACGGGGCGGCGTGGTCCGTGTGGGCCGGCGGATGGATCGACGGCGACGTTATTGTCCCGCTGTGCGACCCGGTGAGCGGCGAATTAACATTTATAAGGTCCGGTGTCGGCGTGGGCGCAAAAACCATCCCGCCCGGAAATTACATCTTCGTATTCAACGCCGTCGGCGGCGTCTCCACCGGCGGCCAGTGGGATGTCGATTTTAACGATGCGTATGTTGGAACGACGTATCTGTCCAAAACATACGGTGTGTTGACGACAAACGGCCTAACCCCCGTCACCGGCAAGAACGTCCATGATCATTTCAATACGGTGGCGTATACCGGGGGCGTGCCGACCATTACGGGGGTTGGGTTCCGACCCGACTTCATGTGGGTAAAATCCCGATCGCTCATCAGCAATCACGTCCTGTTCGATAGCGTCAGGGGGTTGATAGCCCCGGCGTCCGGGGAAATATACCCAAATCTTACGAATGTGGAGGCGGCGACGGGCGCGATCTCATCGATGTCGGGTGACGGTTGGGCGTACAATCTGACTGACGCCAACTATAACGGCATCGGGGATACCTATGTCGCCTGGTGCGCGAAGCTGCCTAACATCGTGACCTCCGGTTGGGCGGGTTCGCCGACCATCACGCCGACGGAGGAAAGATGCAACCCCACCTTGGGCATGAGCATCGTCTCCTACACGGGAAACGCAACGCTGGGGGCGACGATACCCCATAGCCTGGGCAAGAAACCCGCGGTGGTGATTGTTAAAAATCGCGTCCTCGGAATCGGGCAGTGGATGGTGTATCACCGGTCCCTGGGGGCCACGAATTATCTCTTGTTGCAGGATACCTATGCAACGCTGTCCAGCGTGTCCGCCTGGAACAATACCGCGCCGACCGCGCAATTGATTACCTTGGGGAATTTTGACCACGTTAACGCCGCGGGAAGCCCCATGATCGCCTACATCTTCGCCGAAAGCGACTTTATCAAGGTCGGCGGCTATACCGGCAACGGCCTCGCCGACGGACCGTTCGTGAACGCAAACATAAGTCCGGTGTGGACGATGACGAAGCGCACCGACGTCGCGGACGGCTGGTATATCCAAGACGACGTGCGCGCGCCCGCCAACCCCCGTAGCGCCTACCTTCGCGCCGACGCGACGGCGGTGGAGGATACCTCCGCCGTCCTTACCGACTTTACCGCAACCGGGGTCAAAACACGGACCACCTTGGCGGCCACCAACGCCCTCGGCGGGACCTACGTCTACCTGATGATCGGACAGCCCCTCGGCGGACGAAACACAACCGAAGCCGTCGGGAGATAGGCGATGGATGGTCACGGCGTAGCCCGGCGCAACCCGTCACGCGTCCCCGCGGTTTCGCACGATTTCGAAGACGACACGTTTGACGCCTTCGTCGCCCAATGGAATGCGGCCCAGGATCAAGCATACCCGAAATTGCACAAAACCATGGTGTGTTGGCTCGAAAAATGTTGGCGTGAGAACGCGCATGAACTCCTGCTGATGGCCTTTCGCAACTCGGGGAAATCGACCCTGGTCGGCCTGTTTTGCGCCTGGATGTTAAGCCGCGATCCGACGCTCCGGATCATGGTGTTGGCGGCCGACCTAGCGCTGGCGCGCAAGATGACGCGCAACGTTAAGCGGATCATCGAACGCCACCCCCGATGCGCCGGCCTTAAGCCCAAGCGGGCGGATCAATGGGCGTCCGATCAGTTCACCGTCAACCGCGAGGGCGAATTGCGTGACCCGTCGATGTTGGCCAAGGGGATCAGCGCCAACGTCACCGGGTCGCGCGCCGACATCGTGATTTGCGATGACGTCGAGGTACCGAATACCTGCGACAGTCCGCAAAAACGCGCCGATCTGCGCCAGCGCCTGGATGAAATCGATTACGTGATCGTTCCCGGCGGGGTGCAGCTTTATATTGGCACGCCGCATACCTATTACACCATATACGCCGAAACGCCACGCCTGGACGCCGGTGAGGAAGTCCCCTTTCTGAGCGCCTTCAAACGGTTGGAATTGGCGGTGCTCGACGAGGACGGGCATTCACGTTGGCCGGAGCGTTATCCCTTGGAGAAAATCGCGCGTATGCGCTTGCGTTCCGGTCCCAACAAATTCGAGAGCCAGATGATGTTGCGTCCGGCCAACTATGCCGATGGACGGCTCGACCCCGATCTTCTGCGCCGCTACGATGAAGAATTGCTTTATGTCGAGGGCAACGCCACGGCGACGCTGCGCCTTGGGGCGCGTCGCCTGGTTTCGGCCTCGTGCTGGTGGGATCCGGCCTACGGCGCGCCGGGCAAGGGTGACGCCAGCGTCATCGCCTGCGTGTTCACCGATGAGGAGGGATCGTACTGGCTGCACCGGGTAGCGTATCTACAACACGATCCGGACCGGACCGCGGCCGAAGCCGAAGCCATCCAGCTGTGCCGCCAAGTGGCGATCTTCGTCGAAGACCTTCACCTGCCCTCGATCACGTTGGAAACCAACGGCATCGGGCGCTTCCTGCCGGGCCTGCTGCGCCGCACCCTAGCCGAGCGGGGGGTCGCCTGCGCGGTGGTCGAACGGGCCAGCCGCACGTCCAAGACGCAACGTATTATCGACGCCTTCGACGCCCCCCTGGCGGCGGGCACGCTCCACGCCCATGCCGGGGTGTGGTCAACGCCGTTTATCGCCGAAATGCGCGAATGGCGTCCGGGCGCGAAAATGCGCGATGACGGCCTCGACGCGGTGTCCGGTTGCCTCCTGGACGAGCCGGTGCGCCTGTCGCGCCGCCCCCTTCCCGGACGCAAGGACCTTCGCGCGCGCTGGCGCTCAGGCGCGACGCCGCACAAGGCGGTGACCGACTTCAGCGTCTAGGGTCACGAGACCAAAATTTCAAATCCGAAGCCCCGCCCGCGCGGGGTTTTTTTTGTCCAAAACCGCATACCGATAGGAGATATCCCTCATGAGTCACGCCTGGAACATCACTCTGGTCTGGTGGATCACCGTCGTCGAGCTGCCCGCTTTGGCGGGGTTATTCTGGATTATCTGGAGCACCGCCCGCCAATCCCGCGAGGCTATTGACGACGTCGAAAAAAACGTCGAATTGGCGCTCGTTCACCTACGCCAAAACCTGGACGCCTACAAACTCGACGTGGCGAAATCCTACGCCTCGATCGCCTATATTAAGGACGTCGAACGCCGCCTCACCCGCCACTTAATCCGAATTGAAGAAAAACTCGACCAGCAACGCGCCCCGCGCGTGGGCGGTGGCGCATGACCGCCCCCATACCCGCCACCGCCAAGGAAAATGGCGCACGACCGACGACAAACGCCATGCCTCCCGAGGATCGTCGCCACACGGTCGATATCCTGGCGCGCACCCTGTACGGCGAGGCGCGCGGCGAAAGCCTGGCCGGAAAAGAGGCGATCGCCGCGGTCGTCATCAATCGGGTAGCGCGCGCGAAAACGCGCGGCGGTTATTGGTGGGGCGACACCATCGCCGAAGTCTGCCAAAAACCCTGGCAGTTCTCGTGCTGGAACGAGAGCGATCCCAACCGCCGTAAAATCCTCGCCGTGCGGTCGGGAAACCGGATTTTCGACAGCTGCCTTCGCATCGCCCGGCGCGCCGAGGCGGGGCTGTTGCGTGACGAGACGAAGGGCGCCACTCACTATCACGCCTGCAATATCAATCCACCCTGGGCGCGCGGCAAGGCGGCCTCGGTCGAAATCGGACGTCATCTGTTTTATAACGACATCGAGTAGGAGAAAACCATGCTACCCGCCATTATCGCCCCCCTACTCAGCGGCTTGTTCTCGATCATCGACAAGACCGTGGAGAATAAGGACGAGGCCCAGAAAATAAAATCCCGGCTTCAGGAAATGACGCTTCAGGGCCGCTTTCGCGAAATCGAGGCCGCCGCCGACATTATCCGCGCCGAGGCGCAAGGCGACAGTTGGCTGCAGCGCAACTGGCGGCCGATGCTGATGGTGCTGTTCGGCGTCATCATCGCCAACAATTATCTGGTCGTTCCCCTGTTCGGCACGCCGGCGGCGGAAATTCCACCGGACTTGTGGGCTTTGTTAAAATTGGGTGTCGGCGGCTACGTCCTGGGCCGCAGCGCCGAAAAAAGCGTGCGGGCGTTGAAGGAAAAATAGCCCCCTCGCCATGCCCCCCGCCCATCCCGGAGCGCCGCGCTATGCCTGGACGCGCCGACGACGGATAACCGCGAGCACTTCGCGGGCGGCGGTGGGGATGTGGGTTCCCGGCGGGAAAATGGCGGCGACGCCGGCATTTTTGAGGGCGGTTTGGTCGCGCGCCGGAATGACGCCACCGCAGACCACCGCGATATCGTTAACGCCGCGTTGCTTCAGCGCCGCGATCAGTTCGGGCACCAGGGTCTTGTGCCCACCCGCCTGGGTCGAGACTCCGATCACATGCACGTCGTTTTCCAGGGCTTCCTGGGCGACTTCGTCCGGGGTCTGAAACAAGGCGCCGATATCGACCTCGAAACCGATATCGGCGAAGGCGCTGGCGATCACCTTGGCGCCGCGATCATGACCGTCCTGGCCCATCTTGGCGACCATCATGCGTGGCCTGCGCCCGCGCTCGGCGGCGAACGCGGCGGCATCGGCGCGCACCGCGGCGAAGTCGGGATCGTCGCCATAGGCCGCCCCATAAACGCCGCTGATGGCCCGATTTTGCGCCTGGTGGCGGGTGTAGACTTGGGCCAACGCCTCGGAAATTTCACCCACCGTGGCGCGCGCGCGCGCGGCGACGACGGCGTCTTCGAGAAGGTTTCCTTCGCCCGACGCGGCGTCTTTCTTAAGAGCGCCCAGGGCGGCGTTCACCGCACTTTGGTCCCGTGTTTCGCGGACGGTTTTCAGACGGGCGATCTGCGCCTCGCGGACGCGATCGTTGTCGATTTCGAGGAGGTCGATCTCCTCCTCGTCGGCGTTGGTGTATTTGTTGACGCCAACCAACGTCTCCTCGCCACGGTCGATGCGGGCTTGTTTGCGCGCGGCGGCCTCCTCGATGCGTTGTTTGGGCAGGCCCGCCTCGACGGCGCGGGTCATGCCGCCGATAGCCTCAACCTCGGCGATCAGTTCGCGCGCTTCTTGAACCAGGGACGCGGTCAAGGCCTCGACATAATAGCTGCCGCCCAAGGGATCGGCGACGTGGGTGATCGCGGTTTCTTCCTGCAAGATCAGTTGGGTGTTCCGTGCGATGCGCGCCGAAAACGGCGTCGGCAGGGCCAGCGCCTCGTCCAGGGCGTTGGTATGCAACGACTGCGTGCCGCCCAGCGCGGCGGCCAGCGCCTCGACGGTGGTGCGCACGACGTTGTTGTATGGGTCCTTGGCGGTCAACGAAACTCCCGAGGTCTGGCAATGGGTACGCAGCATCGACGAGCGCGGGTCCTTGGGAGCAAATTCGCCCATCAACTGCGCCCACAAAAGACGCGCCGCGCGTAATTTCGCGACTTCCATGAAAAAGTTCATGCCGATGGCGAAAAAAAACGACAGCCGAGGGGCGAAGGCGTCAACCTCCATCCCCGAGGCGATCGCCGTGCGCACATACTGCACGCCGTCGGCCAGGGTGTAGGCCAGTTCCTGAACGGCGGTCGCGCCCGCCTCGTGCATGTGATAGCCCGAAATCGAGATCGAGTTGAAACGCGGCATGCGCCGCGCGGTGTAGGCGATGATGTCGGCGACGATGCGCATCGACGGTTCCGGCGGGTAGATATAAGTATTGCGCACCATGAACTCCTTGAGAATATCGTTCTGGATGGTGCCCGACAACTTCTCCGGGGCGACGCCCTGCTCCTCGGCGGCGACGATATAGCCCGCCAAAACAGGAAGGACGGCGCCGTTCATGGTCATGCTGACGCTCATCCGGTCGAGCGGAATGCCGTCGAAGAGAATTTTCATGTCCTCGACGCTGTCGATCGCGACCCCCGCCTTGCCGACGTCGCCGGCGACGCGGGGGTGATCGGAATCATACCCCCTGTGGGTGGCCAGATCGAAGGCCACCGATAACCCCTTTTGCCCCGCGGCCAGGTTGTCGCGGTAAAAGCGGTTGGACTGCTCGGCTGTGGAAAACCCGGCGTACTGACGCACCGTCCATGGCCGCCCCGCGTACATCGTCGCCCGAGGGCCGCGCACGAAGGGAAACAGGCCGGGAAATGTATTCAAGTGCTCAAGACCCTCAAGATCGCGCGCGGTATATAGAGCCTTGATCGCGATCCCCTCGGGGGTTTCGTGGCGGAGCAGATCGACGTCGCCGCCTTTGAGTTCCTTGCGGGCGAGGTCGATCCAGTCGCGTTCCATTTCTCCGGGTTTGTATGGCGCATCGGCGGGGAAAGTTGTGCTCATCGTCCGGAAATCTCCGCGTTGCTTGCGTTTGGGGCGCGTCCTCACCCAGGAATATCGTGAGTATATCGAAGGAATATGGTGCGTGTGAGGGGATTTTTACGCACCTGTGCATAAGGTGGAAAAGCTGTGGACATCTCTGTGGATAAAATACCATATTTAGTTATGGGGTTGTTTTTCTCCGGTAAATATAGTATCCAATTCAAAGCGGTCGTTTCCTATGTCTCGTATTGCCTTGTGCCGTGTCCCCGCGTCGTATTTCGTGCGCCGGCGGAACGTCTGGGTATCTTAGGGTTTTGGGTGAAGGTAACGATGGGGGCGCGGTTGGGGGCGCGGTTCGGCGCTTCCATGGGAGATACGCCCAGAGGGGATGCGCCCGGGCATGTTGCGCCCGCCAAAAATTTTCACACGGCGCGCATTTTGCCGATGTGCGCCCGGATAGAAAAATAGGACGGATCGAGATCATGAGCACTATTGATTGGACCACGGAACGCACCAACACATTGATCGCTTTGTGGAATGAGGGGTTGCCCACCAGTGAAATCGGTCGTCGCTTGGAAGTGACCAAAAACGCCGTCGTTGGCAAGGTGCATCGTTTGGGGTTGAAGAAACGAGCCTCTCCGATCCGCGCCGCGTCCGCGCCGTCCACGCCGAAAACCGAACGGCGCAAGGAAGCGCCGACCGCCACCGAAGCCAAGATCGTACGCCTCGACGCGCTCACTTCGAACATGTGCAGTTGGCCCGAAGGCGAGCCGGGAACCTCTGATTTTCATTTTTGCGGCAGCCCCGCCGTGACCGACAAACCTTATTGCGCCGCCCATTGCGCGCGCGCTTATGTGCGCACCAGCAAGGGCGCGCGGAGCAATAACGCGAAGAATGCCGCTTCGGCGGGCGCTGCTGCCTAATAGGATTTTCCGTTCATCACATCCCGCAGGGACATCGCGATTTTCCGTCTCTCGACTTTCCTCGCGCCCGGAACGCGGCCCGAAGCATAGGGGTCACGTTTCGGGTGCGGCGGCGTCCATCATGCCGTCGTCATGCAACTTTTGGATGAGTTGATTGAGGTTGTCCATGGCCCGGCGCATATCGGCTTTGGGGACCCCCTCTGTAAAGCGGAAACTCAAGTCCTCTTCATACATTTTGCGCGCGCGCGCGCTCATGTTCGCGTACAGGGTTTCAATCAGCGCTGCATCGCCCTCGCCCATTTTCAAGAGGATGAGAATATCTTCATCCTCGGCGCTGAGGATGAATTTTTGCACCCCCACGGCGTTCGCCGCCTTGAGCGCCGCACACAAAGCGCCGAAGGTCTCCAGAGGGTTCGCCCGCACGCCGATGTCGGGGGCGATGACGCCGACGATCTCCGCCAGAAGTTTTTTAAGCTGCCTGGCGTCCAGGGCGATATGTGTGTCGCCAAAGGCGATACGGAACGTATTCGCCGAAGTTTTGTTGGCCGTGATTTTCATCTGCTGCGCGCCCCCCTCTCGCGGCCGCGACGGCCCCGCGCACAAAAATCATGCCGCGGGAGGCCTTCGAAATTATCCGATCACCCTACCGGACGCCCCCCTCCAACGCCATCTTCCGAACGACAACCATGTAAGCGACAACCATGTAAGCGAGAAAGCGGGATAGGGCGTTCACGCAAGATCCGGGCGCGGACGGCGGCATTGTGGGCTATCCGTCGGCATTGATCCGCGCGATGAGTTCTTTGAGCACGGTTTCGGCGCGTTCGTTGTCGATACGACAGGTTCCCGCCGAGGCGTGGCCCCCGCCGCCATAATGCAACATCAACGAGCCGACTGAAGTCTTCGATGTTCGGTTCACGATTGACTTGCCGACCGCGAAAATGGTTTGCGTTCCATCGTCCTTGCGCGTGATTTGGATGGAGATATTGCAAGCCGGAAAAATGGCGTAGAGCGTAAAGCGATTGCCGGCGAAGACGATCGGCTCGTCCCTCAGATCGACCACCACCAGGTTTTTATGGATCTTCGCGCTTCGCCGCAGCTGCAGCTCGAATTTTTCCTCATGGGCCATGTATAGCTGGGCGCGCTCGCGAACGTCCGGGATGGCGAGAATTTCTTCAACCGGATGGTGACGGCAATACAGCATCATGTCTTTCATGAATTGTTCATGGCTGATGGAGAAAGTGTCGAACCGTTGCAGTCCGGTGCGCGGATCGAGAAGAAAATTCAACAGCGTCCACGGCCCCGGAGCGAGAATTTCCTCTTCGGAATACTGTGCGGAGTCGGCCTTGTCCACGGCATCCATCAAATCTTTGGATATGGCGTCGAGGGCGCCGTCCTTGTCATAATAATTGTAGACGACGCGGGCGGCCGAAGGGGCGTTGGGATCGATAATGTGAGACGAGGGACGTTCGGCGATGCGTTGGGTTTCACTGAGATGGTGATCGAAACACAGATGAACGCCCGGCACATAGGGTAGATTGGTGGTGATGTCGTTCGCCGTGATCGCGATTTTTCCGTCCTGCATATCTTTCGGTTCGGCGAAGATGACTTCGTCGATGATGCCGATTTCCTGCAACAACGCACCCGCTACGACGCCGTCGAAGTCCGCCCTGGTCACCAATCTATATTTTTTGTCAGACATCACTACTAGGACCCGTCACTTTTTTGCATTTCATCAGGTCAGCGTGTACACGCCACGCTGACCGGCAAGGGGCTTAAACTTGTCGGAGACGCCAAGCACGGTTTCGGCGCCGCCAAGAAACAACATCCCGTCCTTGGGCATCAACCGTGCGATCGAATCTAACACTTTTGTCTTCGTCGGAGCGTCAAAATAAATGAGGACATTTCGACAAAAAACAATGTCAAATTTACCGAGGCCCGCCGGATCTTCAAGTAAATTGAAATATTTGTAGGTGATCATCTTGCGCAGTTCCGGCTTGATCTGCCAACTTTCGTCTTTCTTCTCAAAATATTTCAATAACAGCTGAATAGGCAGCCCGCGCTGAACTTCGAATTGGGTGTACAGCCCATCCTTGGCCTTGTTGAGAATATCGTGGGAAATGTCGGTGCCGACGATATCTATCTTCCAATTCGCCAACCGAGCGCCCAGTTCTTTCAGCACGATCGCGATCGAATAGGGCTCTTGACCACTGGAAGCGGCGGCGCACCAGACGCGGAGGCTTTTTCGGCTCGCGCGGCTCTCCAAAAAGGGCGGTAAAACGACATCCCGTAGCAAGTCGAACGGCTTGATATCACGAAAGAAAAATGATTCATTCGTGGTCATCGCCTCGGTAACCTGAACGATCAGAGCCTCGTCCTTGCGGGTGCGAATGGCACTGACCAGCTCCTCGAGACTCGACAGGCTGTTCTTGCGCGCAACAGGCATCAGGCGGCTTTCGAGGAGGTAGGACTTGTCCGGGGTCAGCACAAGCCCGGAGCGTCCCTTGAGCAGGGTGCTGATGAAGTCAAAATCAGCAGGGGTCACGGTATCTCTCCCTAGCGAAGCCTTAAATCAACCCGACCTGGGCGAATTTGGCCTGAATAATCTCGGAATCGAACGGCTTCATAATGTATTCGTTCGCGCCCGCGCTCATGGCTTCTTGAATGTGTTCAAGATCGTTTTCCGTCGTGCAGAATACGACGATGGGCTTGTCTCCGTTGGGGAGCTTCCGCAATTCGACAAGATATTCGAGGCCGTTCATGACCGGCATGTTCCAATCCAGCAACACGGCATCGGGCATCGACGCCTTGCTGGCGTCCAGGGCTTCCTGGCCATCGGCGGCTTCCACGGTTTCAAACTCCAACTCTTGAAGAATTTTCCGGGCGACCATGCGGATGACCTTGGAATCATCAACAATCAAACAGGTTTTCATATGCGATCCAATTCTTACGGTGGCGTCGTGTCTTACGGTGGTGTCGCGCCTCGATACTCGTGATGCCGTCCGTGACCTCGATAGATACCGAGAACACCCCACTGGCACGGATAAAATCCAAGTTGTTCTTATTGATCATTAGAGGGATGAAGCCTTTTCTGCAAGCCTTTAAACGCGATCACTTATGGGTAACGTCAGGTATTTTCATCGATCTTCTCTTCCACCATTGTGCGAACATCGCCCGAACTCAACCCGCGCCGTCTCAAGGCGCGCAAAGTGACGCCGCTGTCGCGCTTGGCCAAGCGTCTTCCCTGGCTATCGCATAACAGCACATGGTGGTGGTAAAGCGGCGTTTCAAGCCCAAGAAGCGCCTGAAGCAAACGATGGATGTGCGTGGCGTGAAAAAGATCCTCGCCGCGGGTGACCAGGGTCACTTCCTGCGCGGCGTCATCGAGCGTGGCGCTGAGGTGATAACTGGTGGGGATATCCTTGCGCGCAAGGACCACATCCCCGAACATTTCCGGCGCGGCGCGCACTTCGCCGCGCCGGGCGTCGCGCCAAAACAACGGCGTCGTTTCCGCACCCGTTTGCGCCAAGGCCGCGGCCATGTCGAGCCGCCAAGCGTGGGGGACGCCCTCGGCGATCCGCGCGGCGCGGACTTCGACGGACAGCCCCCGGCAAGTTCCGGGATAAAGCGGCCCCCGCGACGCCGAATTTTCCGACAAATGCGGCGCGCCGCCCGCCGCCGCGACTTCGTGGGCGATATCCTTGCGGGTGCAAAAGCAAGGATAAACCAGTCTCCGGTCCCGCAACGACCGCAAGGCTTGGGCATAAACCTCAAGGCGTTGCGATTGCCTCAACACCGGCGCGCGCCAGTGAACGCCGAGCCAGGCGAGGTCTTCGAAGATCGCCTCGGCGAAGGTCTCCGAGCAGCGGGTATGGTCGATATCCTCAAGGCGAAGGTAAAAACGCCCGCCCACCCGCCGGGCGTACCCGGCGGCGAAAAGCGCCGCATAGGCGTGCCCCAGGTGAAGATATCCCGTGGGACTGGGAGCGAACCGGGTAATCATGGGCGGTGACGTCATGATGCTTTTTTTTAATTTAGACTTATGTAATATACGTGGGGCGCAATCTCGGCGGACAGTAGTCGGCTGACGATCATGGACCGAATTTTTACGAAAACATATCGTGCAAAGGGACCGCACAAATTGCAACGCCCTAAAATAAAGGGGACGGCCCCAAGATAAAAAACATCCGCGCTAAAAAACAAAATTTAAACCAGGGCAAGGCCGTTAGGAAAAAATGTAATGATCCGCGTTGGCGTCGCCTAGACCAACGACTGTCGAGGGCGCGCCGCGCATCGTAACTTGGGGAGAAAAATATTGAGACGTTTTATAACCAGGCACCATCCCGCGGGGCCCCAGTGGTCATGGATCAAGGCCGGGGTCGGCGCGACTTTGGGCATTGGCGTGGTCGGCATGATGGGATATTTTTCTCATATGCCGTTGCTTATCGCGCCTTTTGGGGCCTCAAGCGTGTTGTTGTTTGCGGTGCCTGAAAGCGCCCTGTCGCAACCGGCCAATGTTGTCGGCGGGCATGTCTTGGCGACGATCGTCAGCATCGCCCTGCGCAGCGTCCTGCCCGGCGACTGGTGGGCGATCGCCGTCGCCGTGGGCGTGGTGGTCGCGGTGCTGGCCTGGGCGCGCCTGACCCATCCTCCGGCCGGCGCGGACCCGATCGTTGTTTTTCTCATGCATCCGGGCTGGTCGTTTATTTTTCTTCCTGTATTGTTGGGGGCGGTCGCCTTGGTCCTGGTCGCGACCATCGTCCATATGATCCCGCCACGCGTGGTTTATCCAGCCCACCATTTGGGCGCGGTGGCGGTCGAAACCGACGATGGAAGCTGACGATGGAAGCTGACGATGGAAGCTAATGAACGTTAAAGATGGGGGCCGCAAGACGCTTGTGACTTTCCTCAAGTATTTTCGACGTGCTCACATCATTTGAAAGTCACGATCTGGGAGATAAGATGGAGACTCTACCTCAATTAAGCGGCCCGCAGTACGCGCCTTTGAACGGCGAACCCGCGCGGTCCTTGGTGATTTTTTTGCACGGCGTCGGCGCCAACGGCCAGGACCTGATCGGCCTGGCGCCGCTTTTTCAGCGAGCCGTTCCCGACGCCCTGTTCATTTCGCCCGACGCCCCGTTCCCCTTCGACCTGCGGGGCGAAAATGCCCGGCAATGGTTTTCCCTTCAGGTGCTCAGCCCGGCGGGTCGCCTGAAGGGCGTGCGCGAGGCGGCGCCGATCTTGGATGCCTTTATCGACCAACAACTCGAAAAATTGGGGTTGGACGACACCCGTTTGGCTTTGGTGGGCTTTTCCCAAGGCGCCATGATGGCGTTGCATGTGGGTCCCCGGCGCAAAGGACGGATCGCGGGCATTCTCGGCTATAGCGGAATGGTTTGCGGCGGCGATCGTCTGGCCGATGAAACCTCCGCCCGCCCACCCGTCCTGATGGTCCACGGCGACGACGATGCGATCGTCCCCCCGGCGGCCATGGAACAAACGGTAGAGGCCTTACAGGCTGCGGAATTTGACGTCCGCGCCCATATGCGCCCAGGCCTCGGCCACGGCATTGACGAGGAGGGCATCCGCCTCGGCGCGGCGTTTTTGAGCGACGTGCTCGGAGGCCCAACCGCGCAATGAGCACGCGAAAATCAATGGACGCGCGGGAGAACGGGTTTCCCGCGCGTCACAATTCTTTCATCACGAGAAATGTAGGACTTAAGCACAAGATATAGTATTCTCCCGAAACAAGAAGGGAGAATACGGTTTGTCTGCACTTGCCGGTCAATTTCCTGCGCTGGTCCTGAACGCCGATTTTCGGCCACTCAGTTATTTTCCGCTGTCCTTGTGGTCGTGGCAGGATGCGATCAAGGCGGTATTCTTATCCCGGGTCAATGTCGTCTCGCAATACGAACGCCGGGTGCGCTCGCCGGGTCTCGAAATGGCGCTGCCCAGCGTCATCTCCCTGAAGGAATACGTGCCCATGGCCCGGCGCCCGGCGTTTACGCGCTTTAACGTTTTTCTGCGCGATTTTTTCACCTGCCAATATTGCGGCGACCGTTTGCCCAGTGAGGACCTCACCTTCGACCACGTCGTCCCACGCGCGCGTGGCGGGCGGACGACCTGGGAAAACGTAGTGGCGTGCTGCGCGCCGTGCAACGTCTTCAAGGGCAGTCGCCTGCCCGCGCAATGCGGAATGACGCCGCTGTCGCCGCCCCAGGCCCCCAGCGCCTACAGCCTGTTGTCCAATGGGCGTTTTTTTCCACCCAACCATCTGCACGAAAGCTGGCGCGATTTCCTCTATTGGGACAGCGTCCTCGAACAAGGATAGCGGCGCTAGGCGGCGAAAAGCCTTGCCTTTACCGTCATATTGCGTATATTTCCCGCCTTCTTCCCGAGAATGTGGGCCCAATGTGACCCCGTTCGTCTGCGGGCGTCTTGCGACGCGCGCCTGGCGAAACTATCGGGACAACAACAGCCGATTAACGGATAGGTACCAATGACAAAGCGTATTCAATCGAAGTACAAGATCAATCGCCGCCTCGGCGTCAACCTTTGGGGACGCCCCAAAAGCCCCGTCAACGCCCGCGAATACGGCCCCGGACAACACGGCCAGCGCCGCCGCAACAAGCCGACCGATTTCGGCATTCAGTTGATGGCGAAGCAAAAGCTGAAGGGCTACTACGGCAATATTTCGGAAAAGCAGTTCCGCCGTTACTATAATGAGGCCGTGCGCCGCAGCGGCGACACCTCGGAAAATCTCGTCGGCCTTCTGGAACGCCGCCTGGATGCCGTGGTCTACCGCATGAAATTCGTCCCAACGGTCTTTTCCGCACGTCAGTTCGTCAATCACGGCCATGTTCTCGTCAATGGCAAGCGGGTCAACATTCCTTCTTATATGGTCAAGGAAGGCGACGTCATCACCGTGCGCGAAAAATCACGCGGCATTCCGATGGTGATCGAGGCGGCCAATTCGCCCGAACGCGACGTCCCCGATTACATCAACGTCGATTTCAACAAGCTTGAGGGATCGTTTCAGCGCACCCCCATTTTGGAAGACGTTCCCTATCCGGTGCAGATGGAACCCAATCTGGTGATCGAATTTTATTCGCGCTAAAAAGCGCGCCGCCTTCGCCCAGCGCGCGGGCGCCGTCAAAAAAGGCCGCCGGTTTCTCATCGGCGGCCTTTTTTAGGCAAAACCTCCGGGAGCCGGGGCGTAACTGGGCCGGGAGCCGGGGCGTGACTGGGAATGCACGGCCCTTCTCGAAACGTACTTCTCGCCTAAGAATCAAGCCGCGCGGACGCTCCCGAAGACGCCGCATGCGGATCCGGCAAGAAACCGTACCACCGTTGAAGCACGTCCAGCAATGGCGATACTTCGGGGCAGTTGAGGGAATAAAATATACGCCGCCCTTGCCGACGCGCGCTGACCATGTCCCGTTCGCGCAATTTGGCGAGATGCTGGCTGAGGCACAAACGGGAAATTCCCGTTTTACGCACCAGTTGTCCGACACATGATTCTTTGCCGTCGGCAAGGCAGCTCACGATGAGTAGGCGATTTTTATGTCCCAATAAGTCAAGGATATCGACGGAGCGTTTGTTGATTTCCGTCGCACTAAGGCAGCATGAGGTTACGCTGTGTGCCATGTCTCAATTCCGTCAAAATATATAAAAAATAAAAGGGTGTTTTTATTGATACAGATATGATCTGCGATTGCAACCGACGATCCGAAATCCATGCGGCGGCGGCGCGAAAATTCCTTTTTATGCGAACGAAAACACCCCCGCCCCCCAAACATTGGACCACCGTTGACACGAAAAGCCGACGGCGGGCGCTTGGCCGAAAAACATCGCCTGCGGCGTACAAGCACGCAAAAAATAAGGCCGGGACATCTCTCCCGGCCTTATTTTTTCATACGATGGGCGCGCTATAGGCTTGCTCTATAGGCAAATGACGCGAGAACCGATCCTCGCCTTTCGCAAAATTTCATCTTTACTCCAGAGTCGGGAGCTATTGGACACAAATATGTGAAGAAAATCACACCATACCAAAAAGATAACCTCGTGGAGCGGCTCGACGTTTCGCGAACGAAAAGTCGGAGTCAATCCACTAGTGGTTTGAGTTTAACATTTGAGTCCGATGCAATTGGACACAAATGTGTGAAGAAATCAAACTGCAACAAAAAGATAGATAGTGGTCGGCCCGATGGTTCGCGAGAGCGAAACGTCGGAGTCGATCCACTAGGATGGCAGTTCCCAGACCTCGGGCGCCGCCTTCAACCGGTCGATCAGCGCCCGACGCTGGCGCTCCACCTCGGCGGGAAGCCGATCCTTAAAGCGAGCGAACAGCTCAGTTTGATCCTCCGCCTCGGCCAGGCCATCCGCCCGATTGACCGCCATCAGCTCGTGGAAATCCTTGGCGTCGAACTCAAGGCCATGCCAGTTCAGTTCGGCGCGGGTCGGCATCACCCCCAACGGACTTTCGACGCCGTCCCGGGCGCGGCCACGGGCGCGTTCGACGATCCAGTGCAAAACCCGCATGTTTTCGCCGAAGCCCGGCCACATGAACTTGCCGTCCGCGTTCTTGCGGAACCAGTTGACGCGGAAAATCGCCGGCGGATTGGTCACCTTCTTGCCCATTTCCAGCCAATGGGACCAGTAATCGCCCATGTTGTAGCCGCAAAAGGGTAGCATCGCGAACGGATCGCGCCGGATCGCGGCCTGGCCGACCGCGGCGGCGGTCGCTTCCGAGCCCATCGTCGCCGCCAAGTAAACGCCGTGATTCCAATCGAACGCTTGGAACACCAGCGGGAAGGTCCGCGACAGCCGGCCACCGAAGATAAACGCCGAAATCGGCACCCCCTTGGGGTCTTCCCAGGCCGGATCGATGCTTGGGCACTGCGACGCCGGGGCGGTGAAACGGGCATTGGGATGGGCCGCCGGGGTGGCGCTTTCGGGGGTCCAGTCGTTGCCCCGCCAGTCGATCAGATGGGCGGGCGCCTCGGACATATCTTCCCACCACACGTCGCCGTCGTCGGTCAGCGCGACGTTGGTGAAAATGCAATCTTTCTTCAGTGTGTTCATCGCCGTCGGATTGGACTTCATCGAGGTGCCTGGGGCGACGCCGAAGTAGCCCGCCTCCGGGTTGATGGCGTAAAGGCGACCATCGGCGCCGGGCTTGATCCAGGCGATGTCGTCGCCGACGGTCCATACCTTCCAGCCATCGAACCCCTTGGGCGGGATCAGCATCGCCAGATTGGTCTTGCCGCAGGCCGAGGGAAAGGCCGCCGCGACGTAGGTTTTTTCACCTTCCGGGTTTTCGATGCCGACAATCAACATGTGTTCGGCGAGCCAGCCTTCCTCGCGCGCCATCGACGAGGCGATGCGCAGGGCGAAGCACTTCTTGCCGAGCAGCGCATTGCCGCCGTAGCCCGAACCGTAGGACCATATCTCGCGGCTTTCGGGGAAGTGAACGATATACTTGGTATCGTTGCACGGCCAGACGACGTCTTTTTCGCCGGGAGCCAGGGGTGCGCCCACCGAGTGCACGCAAGGTACGAAATCGCCGTCGTCGCCAAGCACGTCGAGAACCGCGCCGCCCATCCGGGTCATCAGGCGCATGTTGACGCAGGCATAAGGAGAATCGGTCAGCTGCACGCCGATGTGCGCGATCGGCGAGCCCAGAGGCCCCATCGAAAAAGGCACCACATACATGGTCCGCCCGGCCATGCAGCCGTCGAACAACGGCTCCAGGGTCGTACGCATTTGCGCGGGATCCATCCAGTTGTTGGTGGGACCGGCGTCTTCTTCGCGGGCGCTGCAAATATAGGTGCTGCCCTCGACACGGGCGACATCGGAGGGGTTGGAGCGGGCGAGAAAACTACCCGGGCGTTTTTCCTCGTTCAGACGAATGAGGGTGCCGCTCTCCACCATGTCGTCGCACAAACGGTCGTATTCTTCCTGCGAGCCGTCACACCAGTGAATGGCGTCGGGTTTGGTCCGCTGTGCGATTTCATCCACCCAAGAAATTAGTCGGGCGTTGCGTGTCGTATCAGTGCCGGGCATCGGCTCGTGGCCTCCTTGAAATGTGGACGCCGCTCAAAAAAAAGCGGCAGGGTCTGTCACTGTACAGAGGCCCGGCATACTGCGTCACACATCCGGCCATGACAAGGGCAAAGCGGGAATAAAGCGGCTTTTTTCAACCCGGCGTTCACGGCGAAACGCAACCGCAAGAAGACCGTCGCCGAAGGGTGCGCGCAACGCGCGACTACTGAACCGTGCGGCGCGAGGCGCCGCGCGCGACGCGTAGACGCTGGGGTATGCTTTCATCCAATTGGGAAAACGCATCCTGCAGCGTTTGGACATTGTCCGATAGTTTTTTCAGGCGGGCGCTGTCGTTTTCGTGCTTCACATGAAGCGCCCCGGCCTTATCCTCAAGCGTTTTAATGGCGCGGGACATCTTGTCCGTTTCATTGCGCGCCTCGGCCACCTCGGCGCGCAGCTTCTTGATATACAGCTCGACGAATTTTTGATTCTGATTATCGACCTTTTTCAAGGTATCGCTCGCCAGCCAAAGCGCGACCATGGCGATAAAGACGGCGATAGTTCCGATCAACTCTCCAAGGCCTAGCATCGTAGGGCCGTGCTCCGATCATCAAAAGGGGTGACGCGGTTAGATAGCGCAGGAGGCCTATTGAAGCAAAATACCTCCCCCGGCGAAAGTATTCTTTCGCCATAAAGCGATTTTACCCGGATGGGGCATCGGTTTCTCCGCCCGGATAACGCAGCACCATGTCGCGCACCGTGACCAAACCGACGGGCCGGCGGCTGTCGGTGACGACCAACGCCCGCGACAAGGCGAATTGCGACAACAGCCGCACCGCATATTTAATGTTCATGTTCGCGTTCAACGTCAACACCGGCTTGGACATCACTTCATAGACGTTGACCCGTTCGGGGGCGCGATTCTTGGCGATCACCTCGCGGGCGATATCGGCGACCACAAGCAGGCCGAATTCGTCGGATTCGTCGCGCCGCTCGACGACCAGGGAACTCACCCCCTTCTCGCGCATTAGTCCGATCGCCTCGGCCACCGTCGCCATGGCGTCGATCGTGCGCACCGAGGGGCTCATCACGTCGGCGATCTTGATATAGGCGTGTTCGGTCATACCTGGTCCTCGATCTCACTGAGTATGGTCGGCAATTGCGTGGTCAGTCCAATGGCGTCCTCGATCGCGATCTGGCAGACCACGCCGGCCCCCGGTTCTTCGTCGAATTGCGCGGCCTGGGCGATGGTCTCCAATATCTCGCGCGCCTTGGGCGCGGCGACGAGAAACAACAGAATGTCCCGTTGCGCGGAAAGGTCAAGCCCGAGAAACGTTTTCTCGGGCTTAAGGCCTTCTCCCTGAGCGCTGGGAACGACCGTCACCCCGGTGGCGCCGGCATCGCGCGCGGCATGGATTACGGTTTGCGTCTTTTCGTCGCTGACAAGCGCCATGATGAGTTTATAGTTCATCGCTTCGGTCTCCTTTTTTGAAGCGTGATTTTCGATACAACTCGGCCAAACCGGCATAGCCGAGGACGGACATAATAGGAAAAAGACTGGCGAAGGCGATCAAGCCGAAACCATCGACGAGCGCGCTGCGCCCGGGGATCGTTCCGGCCAGACCGACCCCGAGGGCGGCCAGCACGGGCACCGTCACGGTCGAGGTCGTCACGCCCCCGGAATCAAAGGCGAGGGCGATGATCGCACGGTTGGAGAAGGCGGTTTGAACCATCACCACAACATAGCCCGCGATAATGTAATAAGGCAGCGGCGTCCCGCTGACGATACGAAAAACCCCGAGCGCCACCCCGAGCGCCACACCAAAAGCCACCGCCATACGCAACCAAAAGGCGTTGATCGCGCCACCCGAAATGTGTTCGGCCTTCAGGGCGACCGCGATCAGGGCCGGCTCGGCCACCGTGGTGGCGAAGCCGATGGCGAAGCCGAACGCATAAACCCAACCGTACGACATCCACGAAAATCCGCCCCCGGCGGCGACCGAAATAAAATCCGGCGCGGTCAACTGCCGCGCCATGGTTTTCCCCAAGGGGAACAGGGCTTCCCCGAGGCCGACCAAAAACAACGTCAACCCCAACAAGACATAGACGAACCCGATGACGATATGCTTGAGGTTGGCCGGGCGTGTGCGCAACACGGCGAATTGGAAAAAAAGAAGGATGACGAGGATCGGCAAAACGTCGAAAACCGTCGCCCAGGCCGTCTGGAGGATGTGCATAACAAGCGCCATCATCGCTCCCCTAAATCGCCATGCCGTAAACCATCACGAATATGATCGGCGTCAACGACGCCAGCGCGATCAGTCCGAACCCATCGACCAGGGGATTGCGCCCGCGAATCGCCCCGGCCAGACCGACCCCCAACGCGGTGACCAGCGGGACCGTGATCGTCGATGTCGTCACCCCGCCCGAATCATAGGCGATGCCGATAATTTCAGGCGGCGCGATCGCGGTCAGGGCGACGACCGCCAGGTAGCCGCCCAAAATCAGATAGTGCAGCGGCCAACCCTTGAGGATGCGCACCACCCCGACCACGATCGCCAGACCCACCGATAGCGCCACCGTCAAACGCAACCCCATCGCGTAAGACGCCCGCGCGGCGGTGTCCGTCGCGATCATTCCGCCCTTGGCGGCGACGTCGGCGGCCTGCCCGGCGACGGCGATCAACGCCGGTTCGGCGATCGTAGTCGCGAACCCAAGGGCGAAAGCGAAGGCGATCAGCGCCCACAAGCTGCCCTTGCGCGCGAAGGCGACGGCCATGACCTCGCCCAGCGGGAACAAGCCCATCTCCAGACCCTGAACGAAAAGGGCCAAGCCGACGGCGACCAGCACAAACCCCGAAATCACCGCATCGAGATGGGGAAAGGGTTGCTTTAAGACAACGATCTGGAAAAAAGCGATCACCGCCACGATGGGGCTGAGATCACGCACCGCGCCACCCAAAAGCCGGAAGATGCCGTGAAAAATAAAGACCAGATTCGTCATCTCGGCGCGTTCCCCCTACCGGCGTCTATCATGGGCGGCCTTGGCGTTAAAGCATCGGGTATTATCTCCCGACGCCTTGAGCATCATAGCGATTTTGCAAATACCCCGCCAGCGCGCCCAACACGATCCAGAAAAAAGCCGTCGTCAACAATGACGTGACGGCGAAGTCGCGGGCGAAAGCGACGGCGACGCCCGCTCCGTGTCCGCCAAGGGCGGGCGGCGGTCCGAAGGCGTGGGGAAGCAGCGTGATCGACACGCCGATAATTTTCAGTCCGAAGCGCCTGGCGAACACGACCAACCCCAACCCCAGCGCCGCCCCGCACACCGCCAGAACCCACCACAACTGGCGTCCCGCCAAATTGCCCAGATCGATGCCGGGGGGTTCGGGCGGGGGCCCCGACGCCGGAGCCAGAGCGAATACGCAGAACCCAAAGACCCCCCACAAAACGCCTCGGCGCACGCCCGAAGGCGCGCCACGCAGCACAATCGCGGCGTTCAGGATCAAGGCGAAGGCGACGCCGGTTAGAATATTAAACGAAACGGTATCGACCAAACGCGGCAACGACGCGCCCAACGTCACCACCCCGTATGGCGGCGCGGCGGCAGCGGGACCGCCCCCCGCTTCGAGAAATTCGCCGTATTCGATCAACGAAAACAACCGCGCACCCTGCGCCAGGGTAACGGTTAATCCGGCGATAGTTCCGGTAATCAAGGCGCCGACGAATATTCTGCGCCACATTGAACGGGCGGGACGCTTCAGTGGCAGGGAAAAGCGAAGGAATGGCGGGTATCGTGGGCGGCGTCATGCACCCCCCCGGCGAACCCCACGCTGGCCAAAAGACCAAACCCGATCGCCAATGCAACCAACACCGGAGCGCCGACCCGCAAAAGTCGCTCGACCGGATTGTCCGCGTCACTAGCGTGAAGGGCGGTCGCGCAACTTTTCCTTGGGGTCGTGATCATCGGCATTGGCTCCCTGATGAGGTTGGGTTTCCTGAAATGAGAAAACCAGCTTAACCGGATGAAAAAACAAACGCCAGTTAAAGACGTTCCAAATCTCGCAGGCGAGATGAATTCATCCTAGCCCCCTCCGCCCCCTTCCTGAGCACCCTTCCCGGCGATACCATATTCGCCGGGAAGGAGATATAATGCCCATGAGGCACTATAATTTCGCCATAAACGTCTGTTCAATTGCCGTTTAGGCTCCACGCACAACCCACGATCGCGCACCTCGCCCAGGCGCACGCTTGACCCTCGGCGAGTCTTCGGTTTAGCTCAAGCGTCCGGCCTTGGTCTATCGCTCGGCGATGAAGCCGGGCGACCGGTGACGTTAACCTTCATAGCGACAGAGAACCCATGTCCCAGAAAATTGCCCTCGTAGACGATGACCGCAATATCCTGACCTCCATCACCATGGCGCTCGAGGCGGAGGGGTTCAGCGTCTCGTCATATAACGACGGCGCGGAGGCGTTGCAGGGGCTGCACAAAAATCCCGTCGATCTCGCCCTTCTCGATATCAAGATGCCGCGCATGGACGGCATGGAGCTGTTGACCGAACTGCGCAAAAAAAGCGATGTTCCGGTCATTTTCCTGACCTCGAAGGACGATGAAATCGACGAGGCCATGGGCCTGCGCATGGGCGCCGACGATTACATCAAGAAACCGTTTTCCCAACGCCTGCTGATCGAACGGATTCGCGCCGTTCTGCGGCGCCGCGACCCCGAGACCCCGGCGTCGGGAACCCATACCATGGTGCGCGGCGACCTCGTTCTCGATTCGTCCCGCCATCTGTGTACCTGGAAGGGGGCCGAGGTCAACTTAACCGTGACCGAATTCCTCTTGATCGAGGCGCTAGCGCGCAATCCCGGCCATGTCAAGAATAGGGATCAGTTGATCGACGCCGCCTACGGCGAACACATCTACGTCGATGACCGAACCATCGACAGTCACGTTAAACGGCTGCGTAAGAAATTCCGCGATATCGACGAAGAGTTCGCCCAAATCGAAACCTTGTACGGCGTCGGCTACCGCTACCGCGCGGCGTGATTCGGTATTTTCGTTCCCAATGAACCCGCCCGTGACCCCGCCCACATCTTCGGAACAGTCCCCGCCACGCGACGGCGAGGCACGCAAGACCGACCCATCCGGCAGCCGCCACACCTTGGGGGGACGATCTCACGACGAGCCGAGGGGAAAAGTTCATCGGCGCATTTCACCACTGACGGTGCGCATCCTTACGCTGAATGCGCTCGCCCTGGTCATCCTGGTCGCCGGGTTGCTGTATCTTGGCGAATATCGCCAGAAGTTAATCGATAACGAATTGGCGGCAATGCGCACGCACGCCGAAATTTTCGCCGTCGCCCTGGGTGAAACCTCGGTCAACCGCAGCGGAGAGACCCTGCTTCCCGAACTGGCACCTCAAATTGTTCGCCGGCTGGCCTTCACCGCGGACACGCGCGCCCGCCTATTCGACACCGACGCCACCCTGATCGCCGATTCGCGGGCCTTGCTGCAACCGGGCGGCGCAATCACCAAGGGCGAAACTTTGCCGCCCCCCGAACAAGAAAATAGCGTGTTGGCGTATCTCCTACACGCCTACGATCGAATTATTTCTTGGATTCCGGGCACCGTCGATTACCCCCCCTATCGGGAAAACGTGAACCAACGCGCCACCGATTATCCCGAAGTTATGAGCGCCTTTCTCGGTGGAACCTGGAGCGCGCGACGCAAAAAACCCGACGGTTCGCTGGTCCTCAGCGTCGCCGTGCCGGTGCGTAATTACAAGCAAATCTTAGGGGTTTTGCTGCTCTCCAAAGGTTCCGAGGATATCGACTCCGCCCTCTACGAGGTCCGGCTCGATATCTTGAAAATTTTCGCCGTCGTTTTGACGGTGACCATTTTACTGTCGTTCTATCTCGCGGGGTCGATCGTTCGGCCTATTCGCCACCTGGCGATCGCGGCCGAGCGCATCCGCAACGGCCATCATCGCCAGCACGTCATCCCCCCAATGCAGGGGCGCAACGATGAAATCGGCGAATTGGCGTCGTCGTTGCGGCGAATGACGGAAGCCTTATGGACCCGTATGGACGCCATCGAACGGTTTGCCGCCGATGTTTCCCATGAAATCAAGAACCCGCTAACGTCGTTAAAAAGCGCCGTCGAAACCGCCGCCCGTCTGAAAGACCCGGTGCAACTGAAGCGTCTAATGGAAATTATCGTCGAGGATGTCGGCCGACTGGACCGCCTGATTACCGATATTTCCGACGCATCGCGCCTGGACGCCGAAATTTCCCGCGCCGAAACCGGAACCGTCAACCTGTCAAGCATGCTCGAGACCTTGGTCGATTTACACACCGTGACAACCACGCAAGGCCCTCGCTTGACCCTTGAAAGCCCTCCCGATATCGTTGTCGAGGGCGTCGAGGGGCGCCTTGTGCAAGTCTTCCGCAATCTGATCGCCAACGCCGTTTCGTTCAGCCCCAAGGACGGCGAGATCGTCATTCGCGTCATGCATGAGGATGCCGGCGTCGCCATTACCATTACCGACGGCGGTCCGGGCATCCCCCCGGGCAAGGAAGCGGCGATTTTCGATCGCTTTTACAGCGAGCGCCCGGAAGGTGAAAAATTCGGCACCCATTCCGGTCTCGGCCTGGCCATATCCAAACAGATTGTCGAGGCCCATGGCGGGACCATCGGCGCCGCCAACGTGACCGACGCGAGCGGCGCGGTCACCGGGGCCCGCTTCACGGTGGCGCTGCCCGTATAATTTCGTTCCCATGCGAACGGCGTGCAGGGCGCGGAGCGATCCGTTCCTTGGGCGCATACATCCGTTGACAGCGGCGCGAACTGCCCTCACCCTGGGCCTCATGGACCCTGTTCACGCCAGTTGTGTCGCCATTGACGGACGCGCCGTTCTCCTGGTCGGCCCATCGGGTTGCGGAAAATCCGATCTGGCGTTGCGCCTACTCGACCAAGGCGCGATCCTGGTCGCTGACGACTATACGCTTTTAAGTATCGAAAACGACATCATCGTCGCGCGTCCGCCGGAGACCATCGCAGGGCGAATCGAGGTGCGCGGCCTGGGAATTGTACGCGTCGATCACCTCCCCAGCGCCCCCCTCGTCGCCATCTTCGACTTGGTCGATCGAGAGACCGTCGAACGCATGCCCGAACGCGAAATGTGTGGCGATTTCGGCGCACCCCTGGCAAAATTCCGCCTCGATCCTTTCGCCGCGTCCGCCACGGCGAAGGTACGCATCACGTTAAGGACCCTCGATTCCGCGTTACTGGAGGACTGATGAGCGCCGAACCCGCCCCCCCATCACCGTCCGCATCGACGTGTGCGCCGCGCACGCCGCCAAGGTTGGACCGCGTGATTTTGGTAACCGGACTTTCCGGGGCGGGCAAAACATCGACGCTGAAGGCGCTTGAAGATCTTGGCTTCGAGGCCATCGACAACGTTCCCCTCGACCTGATCGCGCGTCTGGTCGGTCCCGCGCCGACGGATACCCCGTCCCCGTCCCCGTCCTCCTCCACGCCCACACCCACGCCCCGCGACATCGCCATCGGCGTCGATGTGCGCACCCGGGGCTTCGCCGTGGAGACCTTCGTCGGCGAACTCGATCATTTGCGCGCCATCGACGATATCGACGTTTCGGTCATTTTTCTCGATTGCGCCGAGGAGGAACTGCAACGACGTTTCGCCGAAACCCGCCGCCGTCACCCGTTGGCGGTGGACTTGCCCCTGACCGATGCGATCGCCCTGGAACGCGCCGCGTTGGCCCCCTTGATCGACCGCGCCGACATGGTTTTGGACACCACCGATTCCATCTTAGGCGACCTCAAGGGCCGCCTAAAGGCGCATTTTGTGCGGGAAACCGGTCGCGACTTGGCCATTTTCGTTATTTCCTTTTCTTATCGCCATGGCCTTCCCCGGCAGGCCGATCTGGTCTTCGATGTTCGCTTCTTGAAAAATCCCCACTATGATCTCTCGCTGCGGCCCCTGACCGGTCGCGACGAGGCGGTCGCCCGTTTTATTGAAAACGATCCGGGATGGGATACTTTTTTTCAAGGTCTCTGCGCCTTCCTTACCCCCCTATTGCCGCGCTATCGGGCGGAGGGAAAAAGCTACCTCACGCTCGCCCTGGGGTGCACGGGGGGACGCCATCGATCGGTTTTCACCGCCGAGAAAATCGCCGAATGGCTAATGCAACAGGGCCTTCCGGCTCGCTTGACGCACCGCGAACTGCCAACAGAAGCAGCGACACGCGTTAATAATTAATGAGGTCCGACACACATCGTCGGCGCTTTTGAAGGACTATGACACCTATGATCGGAATTGTGCTCGTCACGCATGGACGACTGGCCGATGAACTGCTCGCCGCGCTTGAGCATGTCGTCGGCCCCCAGGAAAACGTCGCGACCGTTTGCATCGGCCCCGACGACGACATGGAAGAACGCCGCGCCCAGATTTTGGAAAGCGTTGCGCGCGTCGATCAGGGTCAAGGCGTCGCCCTGCTGACCGACATGTTCGGGGGCACGCCGTCGAACTTGGCGATCTCCATCATCGATAAAAGCAATGTCGAGGTCTTGGCCGGGGTCAATCTGCCCACCCTCATCAAGCTCGCCAGCGTGCGCGGCGAGGAACCCTTGGGTCAGGCCGTTCTTTCGGCCCAGGAAGCCGGTCGTAAATACATCAACATCGCCTCTCAGCTTCTTTCTCAGAAATAGGTGATGATAAATCCGAAGACACCACATCCCGGGACGGCGAAAGACTCATGCACGGCAACGCCATGACACGTACGGTAACCATACGCAACCAACGCGGATTGCACGCCAGGGCGGCCGCCAAATTTGTAAAATTGGCTGGTGAATTCAACGCCGCGATCACGGTGTCGAAAGACGGTATGACGGTGGCCGGATCGTCGATCATGGGCTTGATGATGCTGGCCGCCGGCATCGGCAGCGATATCGTTCTTGCGGCCTCGGGCGACGACGCTCCCGAGGCCTTGAACGCCATCTGCGCCCTGATCGACGATAAATTCGATGAAGAATGAGATTTCCAGACCATGACCGGTGCGAAAAAAAATAACCCGGACGCCCAGGCGGCGACAAAGAAACCCTCCACCGCCGAGCGTATTATCGACGCCCTGGGCGTTTCGCCGGGCATCGGCATCGGCCGGGTTCATGTGCGTGACGGCGCCGGTTTTTCGGTGCCCGAATACGCCATTGATCCCGGCGCCATCGAGGCCGAGTGCAGCCGCCTTGAGGACGCCGTCGTCGCGGCGCGGCGGCAAATCGCGCAATTGCGCACCCGTTCGCGCGAGCTGCCCACCGCCGCCGCCGAAGAAATGGATATTTTGCTCGACGCCTACCAGCAGATGCTGACCGATTCCCGCCTGGTGCGCGGCGCCTTTCGGCGCATCCGCGAGGAACGGTTCAACGCCGAGGCCGCGGTTCAGCATGAAACCCAGGAAATCGCGGAAAGTTTCGCCGCCCTGAAAGACCGTTACATCGCCGCGCGCATAGACGACATCCGCGAAGTCGCCACCCGCCTGATTCGTAACCTCAACAACACCCCCGACCATCCCGTTACCGGCGTTCCCAAGGGCAGCGTCATCGTGACCGAGGAAATGACCCCCGCCGACGCGGCGCAATTGGACCCCGCCCTCGTCACCGGGTTCGCCGCCATGCTGGGCGGCGCCCAAGGCCACACCGCGATTATGGCGCGGGCGCTGGGCATTCCGGCGGTATTGGGCGCGACCCAGCTTCTACAAGGCGCCCGGACGGGCGACCGGGTCATCATCGACGGCGGCCGCGGCCGGGTGATCGTCAACCCCAGTTCACGGACCTTGACCCGCTACGAGAAGATGCGCGCCGATCAGCGTCAGGCCTTGGCGCGCTTAAGCCGCATGAAAAAATTGCCCTCGGTAACTCGGGACGGCGTCGCGATCACCCTGCACGCCAATGTCGAACTGCCGATGGAAATGGCGACGGTGGCCCGCTCGGGCGCCACCGGAATCGGCCTGCTACGTACCGAGTTCATGTTCATGAACCGTAAAGACATCCCCGACGAGGATGAACAATATCGCGATCTCAGGGACATCGTCGCGGCGATGAACGGCGGCCTGGTGACCATCCGCACCCTGGATATCGGCGGCGAAAAGGCGGCCGCCCAGTTGACCGACGGCTTTGGCGACAGCACCGCCTCGGCGTTGGGGCTGCGTGGCATTCGCCTGTCCTTGGCGAAACCCGCTATTTTGGAAACCCAATTCGCCGCCATCTTGCGCGCCGGCGCTCACGGGCCGGTGCGCATTCTGCTACCGATGGTCTCGACCATCGACGAGGTACGCCACGCGCGCGATATTTTAGCCCGCGTGGTGCGCCGCCTGAAGCGCAAACGGGTGAAAATCGCCCCCACACCACCGCCCATCGGGGTGATGATCGAAGTGCCCAGCGCCGCCCTGTCCGCCGACGCCCTGGCGCAAAGCGCCGATTTTTTCGCCATCGGCTCCAACGATCTGACCCAGTACACCCTGGCCATCGACCGCACCGACGAGCGCGTCGCCCATTTGTACGACCCCCTGCATCCCGCCGTTTTGCGGCTCATTCAATTTTCCACCGAGGCCGCTTGGCGCGCCCGCAAGCCGGTCAGCATCTGCGGCGAGATGGCGGGCGATCCGCGTTTTTGCGCCTTGCTGTTGGGGTTGGGGTTCCGCGAACTGTCGATGGCTCCCGGCAGCATCGGGTTGGTCAAACAGCGCATCCGCGATATCGAGCTGGCGGCGGCGCAACGGCGCGCCCAGGTCATTATGGACCAAATCGACGCCGGACGAATCGCCATGCTGCTCGATGATTTCAACGCCCTCGCCTGAACGCGACGCGCCAATCGACCCATCACGAAAACCGCGGTGATGCGGACCGGGACAAAGTTCCTGGCGGGGGAACGTGCGCCACCCCATATCTCTTCGAGATGGGAGAAACAGAGTGTGCGCTACTTTTTCCTTGCTTGTAATATAAAGGTATCTTTATATTGTTATCACGCTTTTCGAGACGACGCCCGCTGAAGCACGATGGGCGCCGTCGTATCGTTCGTGCTTTTCAGCTTGCGGAGTCCGTATCATCATGAGTTCCACCGACTACAAAGTCGCCGACATGAATTTGGCCGAATGGGGCCAGAAAGAAATTGATCTGGCGGAAACCGAAATGCCGGGCCTGATGGCCCTACGCGAGGAATTCGGCGCGGCGCAGCCCCTGAAGGGCGCCCGGATCGCCGGGTCCCTGCACATGACCATCCAAACCGCGGTTTTGATCCAAACTTTGAAAGCCTTGGGCGCCGATCTGCGTTGGGTGTCGTGTAATATTTTTTCGACCCAGGATCACGCCGCGGCGGCGATCGCCGCGGACGGGATTCCGGTGTTCGCCCACAAAGGCGAAACCCTCGAGGAATACTGGGATTATACCCACCGCTTGTTCGAATGGGGCGACGGCGGCGTCGCCAACATGATTTTGGATGACGGCGGCGACGCCACCTTGCTGATCCATTTGGGCTGCGACGCCGAGAAAGATATCACGGTGCTCGACAATCCCGGCTCCGAAGAAGAGGAAGTTCTGTTCGCCGCCATCAAGGCCCATCTCGCCAAGGACCCCGCCTGGTACAGCAAAGCCGGAGCCGAACTTAAAGGCGTTACCGAAGAAACCACCACGGGCGTCCACCGCCTGTACGAAATGGCGAAAAAGGGCACCTTGAGATTTCCCGCCATTAACGTTAACGACAGCGTCACCAAATCCAAATTCGACAACAAGTACGGCTGCCGCGAGAGTCTGGTGGACGGCATTCGCCGCGCCACCGACGTCATGCTGGCGGGGAAGGTCGCGATGGTCGCCGGTTACGGCGACGTCGGCAAGGGGTCCGCGGAAAGCCTGCGCAGCGCCGGTTGCCGGGTGCTGGTCTCCGAAGTCGATCCGATCTGCGCCCTGCAGGCGTGCATGGAGGGCTTTGAGGTCGTCACCCTGGAGCAGGCCCTGCCCGAGGCCGACCTGTACGTCACCACGACCGGCAACCTGGACATCATCACCGTCGATCACATGCGCGCCATGAAGGACCGCGCCATCGTTTGCAACATCGGGCACTTCGATAATGAAATACAGATTGCCGGCCTGAAGAATTTCAAGTGGACGAACATCAAGCCGCAAGTCGATGAAATTACCTTCCCCGACGGCAACCGAATCATCCTGCTCGCCGAAGGCCGTCTGGTCAATCTGGGCTGCGCCACCGGGCACCCCAGCTTTGTGATGAGCGCGTCCTTCACGAACCAAGTTCTGGCGCAGATCGAACTGTGGCGCAATAACGCCGACGGCAAATACGTCAACGACGTCTACGTCCTGCCCAAACATCTCGACGAGAAGGTCGCCGCCCTCCACCTCGAAAAATTAGGGGCGACGCTAACCAAGTTGACCCCCCAACAGGCCGATTATATCGGCGTCGGCGTGGACGGCCCCTTCAAGCCGGAACAATACCGCTACTAGGGTCAGGACCTATTCATCTGATGTATCTGGTTTAAGGGGTCCTGACCCTAAGCATCGAAAATATTCCGAACAAAAACCCCAGGATAGGGACTATCCTGGGGTTTTTGCGTCTTTTAGGAGGAGCGATCCGGCGCGCCGTCCGCCCCCCTTGTGCTTCATCCTGGGGACCCCTAACATTCGCCATGGAACCCTCGACCGTTCCGTTCCGATGGGAGAGACCGCCACCATGGCCACCGGCCTGCCGCACACCGTGCAAGACGTCTTCGCCAATCTACCCGCCGTCGGTGGATGGCTCGCCACGATCATGGCTTGCCTCGTGGCCGCGGGCTTCGCGTCGCTGTGGACCCGTGAACGCAAGGCCCACCGCAAAATGCGCCTCGAACGGGCGCGCCTCGTCAACGACGCCGAGATCAGCCACGAGATTCTCGCCACCGCCCCCGATGGGCTGTTCCTGTGGGTGCTGGCCAACGGCACCGAGGCCTGCTCGCGCCGCCTCGCCGTGATGATGAACCTTCCCGACGGTATCCGCACGCGCTTCGACACTTTGATCGAACGGTTCGATGAAAAGGCGCGGCGCGCCCTTGGGACGCCGATCGAAAATTTACGCCGCCACGGCGAGACCTTCACCCTGATCGCCCCCACGGCGAACGGCAGGCGCTGGGTGCATATCATCGGCGTACGCGCCGGAACCCCGCAAGGCAAGGCGGTCGCCGATGTTTTATGGATCCGCGACCTGTCGTCTTTGGGCGCACTGGCGTTGGGCGGCGACGGCGCGCTTTTGCCAACCTCGGCGCACGCCGTCCTCGACGCGCTGCCTTTACCGGTGTGGGTGCGCGACGAGGACCTCGCCATCACCTTCGCCAATCGGGCGGCGGGCGGTGGCGTCGGCACGGCGGCGCGGGATTTGGCGCGCCGCGCCGTAAGCGAAAACCACCCCCTTACCGAACGTCACCTGTTGACCCTGGACGAGCGGCCCCGGCTGTTCGAGATCACCGAAAATCCCTTGGGCGGGGCCGGTGGATCGGTCGGTTTCGCCGTGGACCAAACGCAGACGGAGGAACTCCAGGCGACTTTCGCGCGGGGCCGAGCGGCGCAAAATCAGGTCCTCGAAACCCTGAACACCGCGATCGCCATCTTCGACGCCGACACCACCTTGATTTTTTTCAATCGCGCCTGCGCCCGGTTGTGGGATATCGAGGCCGGTTGGTTGAAGACGGAGCCCCCCTACGCCGAGGTACTCGAACGCCTGCGTGAGCGGCGCAAGTTGCCGGAAGTCGCCGATTTTCCCGCCTACAAGGGCGAACAAATCGCCCTCTTCAAAACCGTTGACGCCGCCACCGAGACGCTGATGCACCTGCCCGACGGCGCGACTCTACGCGCCCTGGTTGGCCCATATCCTCTGGGCGGTCTGGTGATGGCGTTTGAGGACGTCACCGGGCGGCTCGACCTCGAACGCCTCTACAAAACCCTGAGCGCGGTGCAGCGCGAAACCCTCGACAATCTGTACGAGGGCGTCGCGGTGTTCGCCTCGGACGGACGTATGCGCCTGTGCAACCCGTCGTTCGTCCGGCTTTGGGAACTCAGCGATGACGCCCCCAAACAAGGCATGCATATCGCCGCTTTCGTCGATCAATCGCGCCCCCTGATCGACGGGGTCGATGATTGGGACAATTTCAAGGAACGCACCTTGGCCCGAATGATGAACCGCGAACCGCAGGGCGGGCGGATCGAACAAAGCGGCGGGCGCGTCCTCGATTACGCCAAGGTCGCCCTACCCGACGGGGCGGTCCTGCTCAGTTATCTGGACGTCACCGATAGCGTGCGCGTCGAGCGGGCGCTGATGGAACGCGCCGAGGCGATGGCCGAGGCCAACCTGCTGAAATCCGAGTTCATGGCCAACGTCAGCCATGAAATCCGCACCCCGCTCAACACCATCATCGGCTTCGCCTCGATCCTGGCCGACGAGTATTTCGGCAAGCTTAACGCCCGGCAGAGCGAATACACCCGCGGCATCGTCGATTCGGCGAACGACCTGACGACGGTGATCGACGATATTCTCGATTTGGCGACCATCGAGGCCGGACTGATGGCGCTCGAACTGGATACCGTCGATGTTGGAAGCATGTTGACTTCGGTGCTCAATCTGGCGCGCGAGCGGGCAAAACGGAAAAACCTTCATCTCAACTTCGATTGCCCGACCGATATCGGCTGGCTGGTCGCCGACGAAAAACGCCTTAAACAGGTCTTGTTCAACCTGCTCTCGAACGCCATCACCCGCTCGCCTGCGGGCGGCGACGTCGATTTCATCGCCCGGCGCGATACGGCGCGGATAACCTTCACCATTTCCGACAGTGGGCGAAACATCGCGCCCCAGAATATTTATCATACTTTCCACGCGGTTACGCCCAATAGCCCGGCGCCAGGTAAGGACGCCGACGGATTGAACGGCCTTGGGTTATCTTTGGTGACGCGTTTCATCGAACTGCATGACGGGCGGATCGAAATTCTGCCCCGCCGAGGTAAAAACAAGACCAAAGGTAAGAACGGGGGCGTGAGCATCGTCTGCCACCTCCCCACCGGCGCGCCCGCCCTTAGCCCGGACGATACCGACGCGACCTCCTCCGCGTCCCCGCCGTTACATCCATGATACGCACCGCCTAGCGGCAACGCAGCGATGCGTAATACGTCGCCAAGGCGTCGATATCCTGGGCGCTCAAGGCGACGACTTCGGGCGCCATGATGGCGCTAAAGCGGCGTTGTTGATGCAACTGCGGCGCGGGGCGGTGGGCGCTTTTTTGAAACTCGACCAGTTGCTGTATTAAATACATGCGTTTCTGTCCCGCCAGGTTGGGCACATTTTGATCGGTGCTGACGCCCTCTTTCCCGTGACACCCGGCGCAACGCCGGGCGATTTTGGGCGCGACGGGACGCGCGCGCGCCGCCGGCGTCACGCCGCCGCCACAAGGCAACCGGCTAAGGTAAAGGCTGAGGTCATAAATTTCATCGTCGCCCAAACCCGCCGCGTTTCGGTTCATCAGCAATTCGCTACGCAAAGAGCGGGGTGCGTACCCCAAGGCCGCCTCACTATACGCGCGGCGAAAACTTTCCAGTTGTTCGCGCAAATAGACCGCCTTTTGACCCGCGAGCGTCGGTCGAAAAGAAAGCCCGCTGACGCCATGCGCGCCGTGACACTGCAGGCACGGCCGCGCCAAGCGCCGGCCATTTTCAATGTTGCCCCTGGAGTCCAAGCTCCCTTTGGACCTGGGGCGCAAAGTCGCCTTGGGCGTGAGGCGCGGTGCGCCCTTGGGTGCGGACCCCATAGGGTTTTTGAAATTGGACTGCTCAGAGTCCACGAGATTGAGGGGTTCCGTTCCCTGCGCGCGGGGGGCTGACATCGAAGGAAACGGCAGTTCCAGCGCGTCCGCGCACAGGGGCGCGAAAAACATACCGATTGCCGAAAAACACCCCACAATCACAGTCGAAAAATTCATATTTCCTTTTATTTTCCTTTTATAATTAGGTTGTTAATCTGATTTTTCCCACCAGAAAGCGGCATCCTGCGCGCCCCATTCACCATGATGACGGACTCTCTTAATGTGATTTTCGCAGATGAGTTTTACACCCAAAGGTCGTGTTTTGGCCAGTCTAAAGACGCCTGGAAATTTTTAAGCGCGCCCGCGGACGTCTACTACCGAAGGGAAACGGATCATACCGCCGGGCCCTTCGGCGAGGGCGCGTCCGCCATAACGACATCCCATTTCGATACGTTCTTCGCCACGGCAGGGCACCCCCCCCAAATCGGAGACCACGATACGCTTTCACGCATCCTTGGAGATGGGGCGAGGCCGCTCATCGCGGATCAATTGTCCACATATCCGAAAAAGCGTTATCTCGGGTCTCAAGTTTAACTCTTGCGTATATTCGCCAGGAATTTATTGACCTCGCCACGCAAGCTTTCGGACTGCTGCGACAATTCGTTCGCCGCCGACAACATTTGTTCCGCTGATTGCCCGGTTTCATCCGCCGCGTGATTGACGCCTGCGATATTCGCCGACACTTCGCCGGCGCCCGCCGCCGCCCGTTCGACGTTGCGGGCGATTTCTTGCGTCGCCGCGCCTTGTTCTTCGACCGCCGCAGAAATGGCGGAGGCGATCTCGTTCATCCGGTTTATGGTCGCTCCGATGGAACCGATAACCTCGACCGCGCCTTGGGTGGCGTTTTGGATATCGCCGATTTGGGTCGAAATTTCTTCCGTCGCCTTGGCCGTCGCCTTGGCCAGGTTTTTAACCTCGCTGGCGACCACGGCAAAACCCTTACCCGCCTCACCGGCCCGCGCAGCCTCGATGGTGGCGTTCAAGGCCAGCAGGTTGGTTTGATCGGCGATATCCGTGATCAACGCCACGACTTCGCCGATTTTTTGCGCCGCCACCGCCAAGCCCTGGACTTTTTCATTAGCCCCATCGACTTCGGCCACCGCCGTACCCGCAATCTGCGTGGACTGCGCCACCTGGCGGGATATCTCGGAGATTGAGCTGGAAAGTTCTTCCGAAGCGGACGCCACCGTCTGCACGTTGCTCGAGGCTTCTTCGGATGCCGCCGCGACCCTCGTTGCTTGCCGCGATGTCTGCTCGGCGGTGCTCGACAGCGTCGAGGCGGAAGATTGCATTTCGGTGGATGCGGACGATACCGAGTTGACGACGCCGCCGATACTGGCCTCGAAATCGTCGGCCAGCGCCAACATGAGGCGGCGTTTTTCCTCTTCGGTTTTGTGTTTTTGCGCCTCGGCCTCGGCTTCCATTTCCTTGGAGCGGATGGCGTTATCCTTGAACACCAAAACCGCCTGCGCCATTTTTCCAATTTCGTCGGACTTGTTCAATGCCGGAATATCGACGCTCAGATTGCCCTGGGCAAGGTCCGCCATGGCGACGGTCATGGCGTTGACCGGCCTGACGATAGAACGGATGATCAAGAAACTCACCAACCCGGCGATCAACAGGCCCACCGCCAAGATGGCCCATTCCGTGTTGAGAAGGGTCGCGACGCTGGCATTGTTTCGGGCGACGTCGATGGACAGCAATCTTTGCTGATTTCGCTGCATCCCTCCGTGGCGCACGCCCTGCATATCTCTTTTGCCCAGTAAGATGTCCATCATCTTGAGCGCACGCGGCGACGTTTCGGTCAGGAGCATGTAATTGGCCAAGTTCCATTTTTCGGATCCGCGGATGGCGAACATCTCGGCGGGCAGCGGAACGAATTTCTCACGTTCGGCGGAAAATATCTTGAAGGCGTCCTGCTGCTGCGCCGACAGGTGGGTAACTTGAGCGGACAAATCGGCGAAGCGCTTGGTATTTTTTTTCCACAGCGTTTTGAAATTTTCGGCGTACTTTTTCTCACCAGTCAGCAAATAAGAGCGAATATTGGCCACCCCCATAGCCAACGAGCCTCGAATGTCGGCCATCATTCCCAAAATTTGCACGCGATCGCCGCCAACGCCGACGTCGCCCTGAAGTTCCAGATCGATCATTTTGGAAATATTTTCCATCATGATCGCGACGCCCGGCGCGGCCTGGGTCTCCAAAATTTGCGTCGCGGGCTGTTCCTCGGGCGTCCCGACGATATCCTCGATCCGCTGTTGAGAGTGGCGAAATTCTTTGAGAATCCTTTTGAATTCTTTAAAATTTTCGATGTCTTTGGGGTCGTCCCAAGATTTGGAAAGGGTGTCCATCTGGACGAGGGTGGCGTCGATATCCGCCCACATTTCGGACCGGTGTTTTTTGTACATCGCAGATCCGGTCAACATATACCCTCGCAAGGTGGCGAGCGTTCCGTAGATATCCTTGACCACGGCGGTGCTCGCTTCTGCGGTCGGCGTCCGCAAGGAAAGGATGCGCCTTGATGTTCTATTGATTTCCGCCACGTTCCATATCGTCGTTCCGACGGCTATCGCCAGGATGACCGCCATCGCCATGAACCCGAGTATAAGGCGTCCACTAATCTTGATATTCATTATGCTTCCCCTCGATGCGTCCTCCACGTATTCGAACAGAACGCCGCCCTAACCCGAGAGGAAATGTCATGGTGAAAATTTATGTTGTGTGAAATTGAGATGTCTCTTGAGAAAATAAACGTTATTTTAGTGTAAAATTTACTTTCGTTGATAGTATATTTGTAAACATTAAAATCATGTAAGGACGGCGCGTTTTTCTTAAAAATCGGCGATCCCGAAGTTGCCTTCACCGGTCACGCCACGCCTGGCGACCCTTTTGTGGTCGAATGTTCGAAGTGGATTTCCTCGTCCGGGAACAACGCCTTGCGCGCCCCATGCGCGGCCGCCGCGGCCTCGGCGAAGCCGGTCAGAATTAACTTTAATTTCCCCCGATAGGTGACGATATCCCCAGCGGCGAAGACCCCGGCCAGGCCGGTCGCTCCGTCGGCGGGGTCGATTTTGATCTGATGACGCTCAAGCGGCAGCCCCCAACCCGCGATCGGGCCCAGGTTCTGCGACAGACCGAAGAACGCCAGCAACGCGTCCGCTTCGAGACGACGGTCCTCACCATCCAGGTTCTTGACCATAACGGCCTGCATTTCCCTATCGACCCCTTCGATCGCGGACAGTTGGTACGGCACCACAAGATCGATGACGCCCGACTCGACCTTGGACATCATCTTCTTGACGCTTTCCGGCGCGGCGCGAAACTTGGGGCGACGGTGCACCACGGCGACGCTCTTGGCGACGTCACTGAGGGACAGCGCCCAATCGACGGCGGAATCGCCGCCGCCGGCGATAACGATATTTTTATCTCGAAAATCCTCGCGTCGGCGCACCATGTAATGCACCCCCCGACCCGGCCCGAGATCTTCGTAATCGGCGATCCCGGTCAATGGCGGTCGGTTCGGGCCGAACGCCCCGACCCCGGCGGCGACGATCACCGCCCCGGCCGTGATGCGCACGCCTTGCGAGGTCGTTAGCGTCCAGCCTCCCTCTGCGTCGCCCTCCAATTCGGTGACTTGCTGACCCAAATGGTAGAGGGGTGCGAATGGGCGGGCCTGCTCCTCCAAAAGAGAGACCAACGCCCCCGCTTCGACCTTGGGAAAGCCGGGAATATCATAAATCATCTTTTCGGGGTACAATGCCGAAAGCTGCCCGCCCAACGCCGGCAAGGCATCAATAACGTGGCACCTGAGGTCGAGCATACCGCATTCGAATACGCTAAACAGGCCAACGGGGCCGGCGCCAATAATGGCGACGTCGGTGTTGTGCTGTGCGGACATAGGTAAGAGGCCTCCGAGTGTGCGAAAATTCATTGAATTGACGGATATGTTATATAAAGGGTTCCCCGGCGTTGGGAAAGGGCGACGGCGGTCACGCCGTGGGCGAGAACGCGGGGCCGAAGCCCGGAGCGGGACGAGGGGACGATCATGACGGACATAAATCCGGCGCAAGATTCGATCGATATCACATTGCGCGGCGTGAAAGCGACCCAGGAGTTGGCGCAAAATTTGGCGCGTCTCGCCCGCCGGGGGGATGCGATCGCCCTGTACGGCCCCATGGGCGCGGGAAAGACGACGTTCGCGCGCGCCTTCATTCAGGCCTGGAGCGGCCGCGAAGAGGAAGTCCTCAGCCCGGCGTTTTCGATGGTTCACGTCTATGAATATCTCGACGGCGATATTTATCATTTCGACTTCAAACGCCTGGACGAAGCGGAAAAAGCCTTCGAGTTGGGCATCGAGGAAGCCTTCGCCCACGGCCTCTCGCTGATCGAAAGCCCCGAGCGCCTGGGGTCTCATTTGCCGCGCCACCGCCTCGACATTACGCTTCGCCCGGCGTCTCGCGGAAAAACCATCCGCGAGGCGTGCCTGACCGGCCACGGCGACTGGCAAGAACGTCTGCGAGAATCCGGCCATGCCTGAGCGCGCGCGGGCGCTCGACGCCTTTGTCACGCGCGCCGGTTGGGGGCGAGCGTCACGACGCCCCCTTGCCGGCGACGCCTCGTTTCGTCGTTATGTGCGCCTGTCCATCGACGACGGAACCGTCCGTGATGGGCGTCCCCACAAACGTACGGCGCTGGTGATGGACGCGCCGCCGCCACTTGAGGACATCCGCCCTTTTTGTCGCGTCGATCGAATGTTGCTTTCCCTGGGCTTGAGCGCGCCCGAAATCCTCGCCGAAGATACCGAGCGGGGGTTTTTGTTGCTCGAAGATTGGGGCGACAATACCTACACCCGCCTGCTGGCGGCGGGGGCCGACGAAACCGCTCTGTACGCCCTGGCGGTGGACGTCCTGATCGTCCTGCGCCGCCATCCCCTGAGCCCCGTGCTCAGCGCCCAACTGCCTCCCTACGACACCCGGCGTCTGCTCGACGAGGCGTTCTTGTTGACGGACTGGTACTGGCCCGCGATCTTTGGCCGCCCCCTTTCCCCCGACGCCCGCGCTGCGTACGAAGCGGCGTGGCGTGGCGCCCTCGCCCCGGCGCTAACGGAACCGCGCGTCCTCACCTTGCGCGATTACCATGTCGATAACCTGATGCGCATCGACGGGCGCGACGGCGTGCGCGCTTGCGGCCTACTCGACTTTCAGGACGCCTTGGCGGGCCATCCGGCATACGACCTGGTTTCGTTGCTGCAGGACGCCCGGCGCGATATCTCGCCCGCCCTGGCCACGGCGATGCTGGCGCGTTATCTGGACGCGTTGGATATTCCCGACCGCGACGCCTTCACCGCCGCGTTCACGATTTTAGGCGCGCAACGCCACGCCAAAGTCATCGGCGTTTTCGCCCGCCTTTGCAAACGCGACGGGAAAACCGTATACCTTGGGCACATACCGCGTCTGTGGCGCTTGCTGGAAACCGCGCTCGCGCATCCGACCCTCGCCGCAGTCGCCGAATGGTTCGACGCCTATATTCCACCTGAACGCCGCCTCACCCTCTTATGCGAATCCGAGATTTCATGATCATGGCATCCAAACCCGCAAAATCCTCTTGCAGGAAAACCGCCTCTTCCTCTTCACCGAAAGATCCCGACGATATCCCCATCGACACCGCCATGGTGCTGGCCGCCGGTTTCGGCTATCGCATGCGCCCGATTACCAATCGTATCCCCAAGGCCCTGGTTCAGGTGTGCGGACGCGCCTTAATCGACTACGCCCTCGACCGATTGCAAAATGCCGAGATCAAAAAAACCGTCGTCAACGTGCATTATCTGGGGGAACAGGTCGAACGCCACCTGCGCCGCCGTCAGCGCCCGAGAATCGTCTTCAGCCGCGAGGAAAGCCTGCTTGAAACCGGCGGCGGCATTACAAAAGCGCTGCCCCTGTTGGGAGAACGGCCCTTTTTCGCCGTCAATGCCGACACCTTGTGGCTGAACAGTAACGAGTGCGCATTGGCGCGCCTGAAAGAGGCCTGGAACGACGCCAAGATGGACGCCCTGCTGTTGCTCCATCACACCGTTGACGCCTACGGTTACGACGGCATGGGCGATTTTCTGGTCGATGCGGTGGGGCGGGTCGAACGTCGCCCGCCGGTCGAGGTTTCGCCATACGTTTTCACCGGCGTGCAGATCCTCCATCCCCGCCTGTTCGAGGGCGCGCGGGTCGAACCTTTTTCGCTAAACGTACTTTACGACAAGGCGATCGAGAACGGTCGTCTGTACGCTATTGTGCATGATGGGGAGTGGCTGCACGTTGGGTCGCCCGAAGGACTGGCCACCGCCGAGCGTTACATGCACGAACGCTATCCCGGCGTAAAACGACGCTGACGCGCGTCGCCCGTTTCGGATTATCGCGCGAGGTTAATAGGGAGACGGCCCGATATGGCCTCCATCCAGACGCCCCCCACTCCCCGGCTCCGGGTTTACACCATCGCCGGGCACGTTTCCTTCGTTGACGCCTTGGCCCAAGGTCTGATCGCCCGCGCCGAGGGCGGCCCCCTGGCGCTTGGCGCCTATCGTATCTTGCTGCCGACCCGCCGTTCGTGCCGGGCGCTCGGCGACGCCTTCTTGCGTCAAAGCGGCGGCGCGCCGACGCTGCTTGCGCGCATGGAGCCATTGGGCGATGTCGATGAAGAGGAAATCCAAATCGAAACCGGCGCCTTCGGACTGGACGACGGACCGGACAACGAAGCCCCCGATGGGCCGGACGACCTTCCCCCCGCCATCGGAACGATGCGCAGAACCTTTCTGTTGGCCGATCTCATCGGGGCGCGCGCCCATGCCGAAGCGCGCGCCCTGCCCCCCGATCAAGCCGTCCGCTTGGCCGGGGAACTGTCGCGTTTTCTCGACCAAGTCCATACCGAGCGGCGCGATTTGAACGACCTGAAAGACTTGGCGCCCGAGGCCTTCGCCGAACATTGGCAGGACACCTTGCGGTTTTTGTCCATCCTCGGCGATCACTGGCCCGCCATTTTGGCCGGCGAAGGCGCCCTTGATCCGGCGATGAAGCGTAATCTTTTGCTCGAACGGCGCGCCCGACTATGGGCGCAATCGCCGCCGAAATATCCCGTTTTCGCCGCCGGATCGACCGGCTCCGTCCCCGCCAGCGCCGATTTGCTGCGCGTCGTCGCCCACTTGCCCGATGGTGGCGTGGTCTTGCCCGGCCTGGATACCGAGGCCTCCCCGGATATGTGGCGAGAAATCGCCGCGGAACCGACCCATCCTCAACATGCGATGGCCAAATTGCTGGAGCATATCGGCATTTCTCCCGCAGAGGTTCAACCCTGGGGCGATGACGTCGCCCCCCCCGCCAGGATCGCCAGGATGCGCTTGATTCACCAGTGTCTATCCCCGGCGAGCCGCCTCGAAACTTGGCGTGAAGCCCCGCCGCCGCCGAGCGAGGCCCTGGATGGGGTGACCCGCGTGGATTGCCCGACCTCCCAAATCGAGGCCACCGTCATCGCCTTGATCATGCGTCGCACCCTTAACGTTCCCGGACGCACCGCCGCCTTGGTGACCGCCGACCGGAGTCTGGCCCGGCGCGTCGGCGCGGAGCTTTCCCGTTGGTCGATCGCACTCGACGATTCGGCCGGCGTTCCGCTAAACAAGACGCCACCGGGGAGCTTTCTACGCCTGCTTTGCGCCATGCTGGACGACGCGTTTTCTCCGGTAGCGACGCTGGCTTGTCTAAAACACCCCTTGGCCGCCCTGGGCATGGCTCGGCGGGATTTTCGCGCCCGGGTGCGACGTTTGGAAATAGCCCTCCTGCGCGGCCCTCGCCCGGCGCCGGGCGTCGCCGGATTGCGCGCCGCGCTGACGGCGTACGCCCATGACGTCCAGGCGCGGGCGCACGCCGGCGCGCACCCTCAAGAACTGGGAGATCTTCTGGATCGACTGGAACGGGTTTGCGCGCCGCTACAATCATTTTTCAACCACGACGCCGCCGGTTTCGACGCCTTCGCCCACGCCCTCGTCGCCACCGCGGAAGGTTTGGCCGCAGACGCCGAACACGGCGGCGAGGATCGCCTATGGGCGGAGGAAGCCGGCGAGGCGCTGGCCGATTTTATCGGCGAGGCGCGCGACGCCGCCCGAGGATGCATGACCATCGCGCCACGCCACAGCGCAGCGCTGCTTGACGTCCTGATGGCCGAAAAGGTCGTGCGTTCGCGCTACCCCAAACATCCGCGGCTAAGCATTTGGGGCCCCCTAGAGGCCCGCCTTCAGCGTGCGGACGTGGTGATCATGGGGGCCCTCAACGAAGGATCGTGGCCGCCCGAGGTCCAGCCCAGCCCGTGGATGAGCCGTCCCATGCAGCGCCGTTTCGGGTTGACCCTTCCCGAGAGGCGGGTCGGTCTTTCGGCGCATGATTTCGCCCAAGCCCTGGGCGCCGAAACGGTTTACATCACCCGTTCCAAGCGGTCCGGCGGCGCGCCGACAAACCCGTCGCGATGGTTGGCGCGGATCACGACCTTTCTCGACGGTCATGGCATGGGCGCGGCCCTCACCACCGCGCGCGACGGCGCCGATTGGCTGGGCTGGGCCCATGCGTTGAACGCCCCGCGATCGCAGACTCCATGTTCGCCACCCGCCCCAACGCCGCCCGTCCACACCCGCCCGGCGTCACTTTCGGTAACCCGCGTCGAAACCTGGATTCGCGACCCTTATGCGCTTTACGCCCGCCATATCTTGAGACTGAAACCCCTCGATCCGATCGACGCCGACCCCGGCGCCGGGGACCGGGGATCGGTTGTTCACGACATTCTTGATCGCTTCGTCCGTCATCACCCCGGCGCGCTGGGGCCGGACGCCCTGGACCGATTGCTCGAAATCGGCCGCGACCGTTTCGCGGCGCTCATCGCCTACCCCGGCGTGCGCGCCTTTTGGTGGCCTCGCTTCGAACGCATCGCCGATTGGTTCATCGCCTTCGAACGCAACCGCCGGGCGCGGGGCGTCGTCACCGTCGCCTGTGAAGTGGACGGGAAATTGGCGTTACCCGATCCCAGGGGCGGGAACTTCATCCTCGGCGCGCGCGCCGACCGCATCGACCGCATCGCGGATGGCGGACTGGAGATCGTCGATTACAAAACCGGCGTCGTGCCCAGCGTCAAGCAGGTCACAAGCGGCCTCGCGCCGCAGTTGCCCTTGGAGGCGGCGATCGCGACGGCGGGGGGCTTTGCCGGCGTGCCCAAACAGGCCGTCTCCCGGCTCAGTTACGTCAAGCTGTCCGGGGGCCGCGTCCCGGGTAAGGATATTCCCCTCAAGGTGGATGTCGATGACCTCGCCGCCGACGCCCTAAGCGGCCTTAAGCGCATGATCGCGCGCTATGGCGACCCACGAACGCCATACCTCTCCCGCCAGCGGGTTATGTACGAGCAACGCCAGGGAGATTTCGACCACCTTGCGCGCATCGCCGAATGGTCGGTTCAAGAAGAGGGCGATCAATGAACACACCCTCGTCCTCGGTCAACGCCGACAGCACCACCCAGGCGCAACGGGCCGCGGCCGATCCCGAAAAATCGGTCTGGGTGTCGGCCAACGCCGGCACCGGCAAGACTCGCGTTCTGATCGACCGGATCACCCGTCTTTTGCTCGACGGCACTCGGCCCCAAGCGATTTTGTGTCTGACCTTCACCAAGACGGCGGCGGCGGAAATGGCGCAACGGCTGAACGCCCGCCTGGGAACATGGGCGATGATGGGCGACGGCCTCCTCAAGAGGACCTTAACCGCCCTGCTCGGGCGTCCCCCCGAGGCGCCCCAGGTCACCCGCGCCCGACGCCTGTTCGCCGATATTCTGGACACCCCCGGAGGCCTTCAAATCCGAACCCTGCATTCCTTTTGCGAATCCCTCCTCGGGCGTTTTCCCATCGAAGCGGGCGTCGCGCCGCATTTTTCCGTCATCGACGAGCGCACCCAGGGCGAACTTTTGAACGAGGCGCGCGACAGATTGCTGGCCCGGGCCTTCGAGAATCCCGACGGCGCACAAGCCGCCGCCGTCGCCCTGATCGGCGCGTTGACCGACGAGGGCGGTTTCGCCAAGACAATAGGGGAACTGGCGCAAAACCGCGCGCGCCTGCATCGGATGATCCGTATTCACGGTTCGCTCGACGCCTTGAAGGCCTATGTCGCACAAGCGCTCGGCGTTTCCGCCGATGATCGCGAAGAGGACGTCCTGCGCGCCGCCTTGGGCGATGCGGCGCTCGGTCGCGAAGGCTTGGAACGGGCCTGCGCCGCGCTCGATCACGGGACGGCGGGATCGCAAAAGAAGGCCGCCGAGATACGCGCCTTCCTCGATAACGACGCCATTCGCCGGGCGGCCGACTTCGACACCGCCTATCGCCCCTTGTTCCTAACCGCGAAAGACCAGCCCCTGGCGGCAAAAAACCTGATCACCAACGGCGCGCGCGCCTTCGACCCCGACGCCGAAGCTATTTTACGCGCCGAACAGAACCGTCTCGTCGCCCTAATCGAAACGCTGCAGGCTTGCCGCGTGCGCGATGCGACGGTCGCCCTGTTAACCGTGGCGGGCGCTCTGATCGATCATTTCGACGCCTTAAAACAGCGCCACGCCCTGCTCGACTATGACGACCTGATCGACCGCGCCCGCGACCTGTTGGCGCGTGACGGCGGGGCGTCATGGGTGCATTACAAGCTCGACGAGGGCCTTCAACATATCCTGGTCGATGAAAGCCAGGACACCAGCCCGGCGCAATGGGAAATCGTGCGCGCCTTGGCCGACGAATTTTTTTCCGGGCGCGGGGCCCACGAAGACGATCCACCCGCCCGGCGCACGATTTTCGCCGTCGGCGATGAAAAGCAGTCCATTTACAGTTTTCAAGGCGCGGAACCGGTCGAATTCGCGCGAATGCAGGCCTATTTCGCGCGGCGCGCGCGGGAAAGCGCGCGGCCCTTCGAAACCATCCCCCTAAAGTTGTCCTTCCGTTCGACCCGAGCCGTGTTGTCGTTGGTGGACGAGGTGTTCGCCCGTCCCGAAGCGCGCGACGGCCTGTCGTTCGCGGGTCTGGCCGTCGAGCACGCCGCCCATCGCGCCGATGCGCCGGGTTTGGTCGAATTGTGGCCGGTGCTGCGCCCCGAAGACGTCCCCGAAAGCGATCCTTGGGACGCGCCGATCGATCGTCCGGATTCGCGAAGCCCCGAGGTCCGTCTCGCCGAGCGCATCGCCAAAACCATCGACGGCTGGCTGCAAAAGGGCGAAACCCTGGAGGCCACAGGCGAGGCGATCCGCCCCGGAGATATCCTGATTTTACTGCGCAAACGCACCGGCGGCTTCATTAGCGCCATGGTGCGGGCGCTAAAAAATAAGGCGATCGCGGTGGCCGGAACCGACCGCATGGTGCTCGGCCGACAAATCGCGGTGATGGACCTATTGGCGTTGGCGCGTTTCGCCGTTTTATGCGACGACGATCTGAATCTCGCCGCCTTGCTGAAGTCGCCGTTGATCGGGTTGGACGAGGCGACGTTGTTCGACCTCGCCCACCGGCGCACGGGGAGCCTATGGGCCGCCCTTGGCGAAAAACGTCGCGCGCGCGCCGAGTTCGAGCGCGCCCACGACAAACTAACCGCCATCTTGGCGCGCGCCGATTTTACCGCGCCTTACGAATTTTTCGCATCCGTCCTCAGCGCGGGAGGCCTGAAGGCGCTGTTGCAGCGCTTAGGGCCCGACGCCGAGGACCCGATCGACGAATTTCTGTCGCTGGCCCTTGAGTTTGAACGCACGCACGTTCCCTCGTTGCAAGGCTTTTTGAACTGGTTCGACAAGGGTGAAAGCATCATCAAGCGCGACATGGAAACCGTCGCCGACGAGGTCCGCATCATGACCGTACACGGGGCCAAGGGTCTGGAAGCGCCGATCGTTTTCCTTCCCGACACCTGCGCCAGCCCGGACGGGCGAAACGACAGCACGGTCCTATGGCGTCACGAACCCGAGGGCGATCTTCCCCCCGTGGTGCTTTGGAGCGCAAACGCACAAATGCGTCCCGCGCTTTGCCAGACGCTGATCGCGGCCAATAAACGCGCGCGCGAACAAGAATATCGCCGCCTGCTGTATGTCGCCATGACCCGCGCCCGCGACCGTTTGTACGTCTGTGGTTGGGAGGGCGCGCGCGCGCGTCCCGATTCGTGCTGGTACGAACTCGTCGCGCCCGTCATGCGCACCTTGGGCGAGAAAGTCTCCGGGCAAGACGACGGCGAAGGGGACGGTGCGGTGTGGCGTTATCACACCCCCGGCGGCGGCCCCGCTCAAAAGGAATCGCCCGAAAAGACCGCGTCCCGGCTTTCTCCCGCTCTTCCGTCGTGGGCGCGGGAACGCCCCGAAGGCGAACCGACGCCGCCCCGCCCCCTCATTCCGACCCGCCCCGACGATATCGAGCCGCCCGTGTCGGGACCCTTCGCGGGAGACGATATCGATCGGTACAAACGCGGCAAGATCATTCACCGTCTGCTCGAAATCCTCCCCACACTGCCGCGACGCCGACGCCCCGCGGCGGCGGCGCGCTATCTTGACGCGCCCCTGTACGCTCTCGGCGGCGGCGAACGCGACGCCATTATTGACGAAACCCTGGGGATATTGGACGACCCCAGGTTCGCCTTCGTGTTCGGGCCGGGCAGTATGGCCGAGGTCGCTCTTTCCGGCGTCGTGGGAGGGCGCGTCCTATCGGCCCGGGTCGATCGCCTCTTGGTCCGTGAAGACGCCGTGTGGGTGGTCGATTATAAAACCAACCGTCCGCCCCCTAAAAAAACGGCGGACACCCCGCCCGCCTACCTGCGACAAATGGCGGCCTATCGCGCCTGCCTGAAAACCATTTTTCCGGGAAAAACCGTTCATTGCCTGCTGTTATGGACCCACGGTCCTTTTTTAAGCCTTTTGGACGAAAACCTCACCGCCCCCTATGCGCCCACCGGCGCGCTTGACGGAATTCCCCCCCCGGCATAAATTCATCGACAGGGGTTTCGCGATAAAGACAGCAAGACCGACGCGGCGCCGTCCGCGCGGAGGATGCGCCGGATTTACGCTACGCGCAGGCATCCCGCGCCCCCCTGACGGGACCCGACGGCAATAGGAATTCCCGACCCATCCGGCGACCGGCCCGCCATACCGGCGGGCGGCGCGCCGGAGCGATGAAATGATAAGGATACGTATATGGCCAAGAACATCACCGACGCCTCTTTCGACGCCGATGTGACCCACGCGCAAACCCCGGTCCTGATTGATTTTTGGGCGGAATGGTGCGGTCCTTGTAAACAGATCGCCCCGGCGCTGGAGGAAATCGGTCGGGAACTCGGCGATAAAATCGTCATCGCGAAATTGAATATCGACGAGAACCCAATGACGCCGACAAAGTTCGGCGTGCGCGGGATCCCGACCTTGATGATTTTCAAGAACGGCGAAGTCGCCAGTCAGAAAATCGGCGCCATGCCGAAGGGAAAGCTGATGGAGTGGATTAACTCCGTCGTTTAGCCCCGATGACCTTCTTCCGGCGTGCGCCTTCCGGCTTCCGACGTATGCCTTCCGGCGGGGCCTCCAGAGAATTCCCGGCCTAGGGCCGGCCTGCAGGGAAAGCGCCGACGGCGCGGGGTCCCTGCAGGCATGGTCGCGGCGGCGTGGTGGCGGGGTTATTTTTTTCCGGTCTTGGCGAAGCGCGAAACCAGCGCGCGGTGCACCCGTTCCACCCGCGCGAAGAAAATGCCGTCCAGATGTCCCGCCAAGGTCGCCGACAATAGCGCCACCGACAGCGAAATCACCGCCGACCCCGCCATGTCGAGGGGAAAATGAACCCCCAGGTACACCCTGGCCCAAGCGGTGGCGACACCGACACCGATCAGTACCCACGCCAAGCGAGGCATTCCCCTAGACGCCAGAAGGCCAAACCCCAGGGAAAGCAAAAAGGTGACATGGTCGCTGGGAAACGAGGTTTCCAGGCGATGGGCCAGCAAGGTGCGCCCGATCCCCAACTCGAAGGGACGGGGAGCGTACATCGTGGATGCGAAAATGAAATTTATCGCCAAACCCGCGAGCGTGGCCACCCCGGCGACCATCAAGGCGCGGCGCTCCGCCGCGCCATGGCGAAACCAAACGAGCAACAGCAGGACAATCACGACCTCGGGCGAAGAGGAGGCGATGACTCTGGCGATGTTGACGATGATGGGGCTGGCGTCGGGGTCGGCGTTGATGGCGTGAAATAGTGCTACATTGAGGGGAAAGTGTGTTTCCATGGTCCTGCTTTCGCTTAAAAGGCGTTTTGAAGCCACCGTCGGCGCGGCGCGGCGAAGGCTGAAATAAAGGTCGCCCGCAAAAAGGGCGATATGAAGGCTTAGGCGTTGTCCTTAAGGACGTGACCGGCCAGATAAAGCGAGCCGGCGATCAAGATACGTCCCGGACGCGATCCGTTGGCGACAATGTCGCGTATTGCTTGGGCGACGTCGGCGGCGGGGGCGGCGTCCATGCGCCATCCGGCGGCGGCGGCGGCGGCTTCCTCGGCGCTGAGCGAGGCGTCCTCTCCGGGGATGGCGACGGCGCGCAACAGCTCGACGCGCCCCTCCAGAGGCTTGAGAAAATCGAGCGGTTTTTTGCTCCGCAACATGGCGAACACCAGATACAGCGGCTTATCGCGCCAAGCGCGGGCTTGCGCCGCGATCGCTTTGGCGGCGGACGGATTATGCCCACCGTCGAGCCATAGTTCCCAACCCCCGTCTTGCCCGGCTTCGTCCGCGCCGTCGCCCTCGCCGTCATCCGGCAAAAGATCGAACAAGGGGCCGTTTTTCAAAGGCTGCATCCGTCCCGGCCAGGACACGGTTTTAAGTCCCATCGCGATCGCGCTGTCGGGGACATCGAAACCCAGATCGAGTCCGTTCAACACCTGGATGGCGGCGACCGCCGCCCCGGCGTTTTTCACCTGATGACCGCCGACCAACCCCGGCATCGGAAAAATCCGCTTTTCACTGACCCCGTCGCCTCGATTCCCCGCCGGCCCCAGGCGGCGAAAGGCGAACCCCTCGGGGGCGCGGGCGCGGCCCTGAAGGACGACGTCCCAATCCAGGGCCTCGCCATATAGCGGGGCGTCGATGTCGCGGGCGCGCTCCTGCATCAGGCGCTGGACGTTGCGCGTTTGCGCGCACAGCACGCAGGGCACGCCGGGTTTCATGATCGCCGCCTTTTCCCCGGCGATATCCTGGATGTCGTCGCCGAGATATTGCTGATGGTCCTCGCTGACCGGTGTGATGACGGTCAACGCCGGTTTGTCGATCACATTGGTGGCGTCGAGACGCCCCCCCAGGCCAGTTTCCAGCAAGACGACGTCGGCGGGCGTGCGCGAGAAGGCAAGAAACGCCGCCGCCGTGGTGATTTCGAAAAAGGTGATCGGATCGCCCGCGTTGACCCGTTCGCATTCCTCCAAAACCGCGATCAGGTCGGCGTCGGAAATTTCCCGTCCCGCGACGCGGATGCGTTCGTTAAAACGCACCAGATGCGGCGAGGTATAGACGTGGACCCGCTTTCCCGCCGCCTCCAACATCGCGCGCAGGTAGGCGATGATCGACCCCTTGGCGTTGGTGCCGGCGACGTGGATCACCGGCGGCAGGGATCGTTCGGGATGGCCCAGGCGGGCGAGCAGGGTTTCGATCCGGCCCAGGCTAAGGTCGATCACCTTGGGGTGCAGCATGTGCAAACGCTTGAGAATATCCATGACGCGGTATCCAGGGGCCAAGGCCCGCCAAGGGAAGGGGGAAATCAAGACGGAAAGACGAGGTTATGCGCCGCCTTTTTCGAGGGCGAGCACGTTGCCCATTGGGGCCGGATTGCGCAGGATCGATATCACCCGCACCAAGGTGTCGCGCAATTCGGCGCGCGGCGTCACCATATCGACCATGCCGTGCTCGTACAAATATTCCGCGCGCTGAAAGCCTTCCGGCAGTTTTTCGCGGATCGTCTGTTCGATCACCCGCGCCCCGGCGAAACCGATTTGGCTGCCCGGTTCGGCGATGTGGATATCGCCCAGCATGGCGAACGAGGCCAACACCCCGCCGGTGGTGGGATCGCTGAGGAGCACGATGTAGGGCAGCCCGGCTTCCTTGACTTCTTCGATGGCGATGGTGGTGCGCGCCATCTGCATCAACGACAAAATGCCTTCTTGCATGCGCGCGCCGCCCGACGCGGGCACGATAATCAAGGTCGCGTCCTGAAGCACCGCCAAGCGCGCCGCAGTGACGATCCCCTCGCCGACCGCCGCGCTCATCGAGCCGCCCATGAAGGCGAAATTAAACGCCGCGATGACCACGTTATTGCCGCCCATCTTGCCGTGGGCGACGATCAACGCCTCGTCCTCGCCGGTCTTGGCGCGCGCGTCGCGCAGGCGATCGCTGTATTTTTTAAGATCACGGAATTTCAAGGGGTCGTTGAGCGGGGCCTTGTACTCGGCCTCGTCATAGGCGCCGTCGTCGAACAACAGTTCCAGGCGGCGACGCACGCCGATCCTCAAATGATGACCGCAATGTTGGCAGACGTGCAGGTTCGCCTCCAGATCGCGATGAAAGATCATCTGCTGACACGCCGGACATTGGCGCCACAGGTTGTCGGGAATTTCTTTTTGTCCGCCGACCAGCTCTTTGAGCTTGGGTCGGACGAAATTGATAAGCCAGTTCATGCCTGCCGTTCCTTAGAAACCATTAATTCGCCACGCGCCATCAGCCACGCGCGCCACGCACGGCGCGCGCCAGTTCGCCGACGAACCCGAGCACCGCGTCCACCAAGCCGGACCGCGCCCGCCCGGCGTCGTCAAGCCCGTCCGCGATCCGTTTTACAATCGCCGAACCGACCACGACCCCATCGGCGTCCAAGGCGATTTCGCGCGCCGCCTCGGGGGTGTTGATGCCGAAACCGACCGCCACCGGCAATGGGCTATGGCGGCGAATACGCGCCAGCGCGGCGGCGACATCGGCGCTTTTGGCCGAACGGGTGCCGGTAATCCCGGCGATCGACACATAATAGACGAAACCCGATGCGTTCTCCAACACCCGCGTCAGGCGGACGTCGTCGGAGGTCGGCGTGGTCAGATAAATGAAATTGATCCCGGCGTTAAGCGCGGGCAGGCACAGCTCGCCCTCTTCTTCGGGCGGCAGATCGACGATGATCAGGCCATCGACCCCGGCGGCCTTGGCGGCGGCCAAAAAACGATCGACGCCGTAGTGATGGATCGGATTGTAATAGCCCATTAGGACGATCGGCGTGTCGGCGTCTTCGGCGCGGAACGCCCCAACCATCGCCAACGTTTTTTCCAGGGTCTGCCCACCGGCCAGGGCGCGTTGGGAACTGAACTGGATCGCCGGGCCGTCGGCCATCGGGTCGGAAAACGGCATACCCAGTTCGATCACGTCGGCGCCCGCCCGGGGCAGGCCCTTCAACAGCACCACCGCGGTGTCGAAATCGGGATCCCCGGCGGTGATAAAGGTAACCAGCGCGGCGCGGCCCTCGGCGCGCAAGGCGTCGAAGCGCCGCCCGATGCGGGTGGTGACGTTCCGGGCGTCGGGGTATGCGCTCATGGCCGCGCCTCCATTTGCGCGGCAAGGGTGGCGATGTCCTTATCGCCGCGCCCCGACAGGTTCATCACCATGACATGATCGCCTCCCAAGCCCGGCGCGGTCTTGCAGGCATGGGCGATGGCGTGAGACGATTCCAGGGCCGGAATGATGCCCTCCAGGCGGGTGCACAGTTGGAACGCCGCGACCGCCTCGCGGTCGGTGACCGAGACGTAGGAAACCCGGCCACTGTCATGAAGCCAGGCGTGCTCGGGGCCGATACCGGGATAGTCCAGTCCGGCGGAAATGGAATGAGCCTCGGTGATCTGGCCGTCGTCGTCCTGCAGCAGGTAGGTGCGGTTGCCGTGCAAAACCCCCGGCGCGCCGGCGCTGAGCGAGGCCGCGTGCTTGCCGGTTTCGACCCCTTCGCCCGCCGCCTCGACGGCGACGATGTCCACGTCGGCGTCGTCCAGGAACGGGTAGAACAACCCCATCGCATTGGAGCCGCCGCCGATGCACGCCAGCAGGCTGTCGGGCAGGCGGCCTTCGGCCGCGATGATCTGGTCGCGGACTTCCTCGCCGATCACGGACTGAAAGTCGCGCACCATTTCGGGGAACGGATGGGGCCCGGCGACGGTGCCGATCAGATAATAGGTATCCTCCACGCGCGCCACCCAGTCGCGCATCGCCTCGTTCATGGCGTCCTTCAGCGAACACGACCCGGCGGTCACCGGTACGACCTCGGCCCCCAGCATTTTCATGCGGAACACGTTGGGAGCCTGACGGTCGATATCCTTAGCCCCCATGTAAATGGTGCACGACAGGCCGAACAGCGCGCACACCGTCGCCGTGGCGACGCCGTGCTGGCCGGCGCCGGTTTCGGCGATGATGCGCTTTTTGCCCATCCGCCGGGCGAGCAGGATTTGCCCAATGCAGTTGTTGATCTTATGCGCGCCGGTATGGTTGAGATCCTCGCGCTTGAAATAAATTTTCGCCCCACCCAGATGATCGCTCAGGCGCTGAGCGAAATAAAGCGGGCTCGGCCGCCCCACGTACTGGGAAAAATAATAGGTCATCTCGCGGACGAATTCGGGATCGTTCTGGGCCGCCCGATAGGATTTTTCGACGTCCAGGATCAGCGGCATCAGGGTCTCGGCGACATAACGTCCGCCGTAAATGCCGAAGTGGCCGTCCGCGTCGGGGCCGGCACGGTAGGTGTTTAACGATGTCATGAAACGGTCGCGATCATTTTCTTGTGGGTCTTTTCATAAGTCGAGCTCGGGGTGATAACGCAAGGCGCGTGGCGGGAGTAAACCATAACCGCACGGCCAAGGGAAGGCCGCAGCATCGGGGCCGGGGCCGAACAAAAGGGACCCCGCGCGGCGCGCCCCTAAAGCGCCGCCGCCAGACGCAAAAATTCCTTGATTTTCCGCGGGCTTTTTTCGCCCGGCGCATCCTCCACCCCGGAAGATACATCCACCGCCTGAGCCCCGCTGGCGCATACCGCCTGGACCAGATTGCCGGCATGAAGTCCCCCCGCCAGCATCCACGGTTTCAGCCAAACCCGCCCGGACAGTATCGTCCAATCGAAGGGTTGGGCGTTGCCGCCGGGCAGCGTTGCGCCGGGCGGCGGTTTGGCGTCGAACAACAGACGGTCCGCCACCTGTTCATACCCGCCCGCATTGATCACATCGCCTTCATCGCCGATCGCCACCGCCTTTATCACGCCAATGCCGGTCATGGCCTTGACCGCCGCCACCCGTTCGGGGGTTTCCTTACCGTGCAATTGCCATAAATCGATCGGCAATTCATGGCGCAGGGCCTTCAAGACGTCATCGTCGGGATCGACCACCAACGCCACCTTCAACACCTCCGGGGGGACCAGAGCCATCAAATCGCGGGCCTCGGCGACGGTGACGGCGCGCGGCGAGCGGGGCACGAAGACGAAACCCAGCATTTTCGCCCCGCCCATGGTCGCGGCGGCGACGGCGTCCGGGTGCTTCACCCCGCAGATTTTAACTTCGAGGGCCATGACCGCGCCTTTCCGTTTTTATGCCGCCGTCTTTTTCATGTCTCATCCTTAGGCTTCGCTTGGCGCCGGTTCGGAAATTTCCCCGCCCAACCGCCGGTACGCCAGCGAGAACATGAAGGCGAACAAAATCGTCACGATCACATTACCCAAGGCAAAGGCGATGGCGAGCACGGCGGAGCCGCCGTAAAAACCGTAAATATAGCCGCCCAGAATTTCCGGCCCAATCAAAACCAAGCCGATAATCAATGTAATCATCATCCAGGCCCCGGTGAGACGCCAGGGGGCGGGGCGTCCGAGACGCCAGGCCCGTTTCAAGCGGGAAAAAAGCCCCGCCCCCGCATCGACCGCGATCGCGGGGACCACCAACGATAGACGCACGAAGGCCATATACGTGAATATGAACGCCCCGATAAAAAAGAGACCCACCGCCATCCCCAACAGGGGGCTGACGTGTGCGTGGGATGGCGCGCCTCCAAGGGCTAACATGAGAAAAAGCATCATCCCGAGATAGAACGGGGCAAAGGCCACGATGGCGATCAGCACGCCGTAGCCGATATAGCGAACCTCACGCCAACCGAAATCGAAGCCCAGCGCCGATTTCGGCATCGTGCGCAAAAGCAGCAGACGGTGGCACGCGATGGCGAGGCCGGAGGCTAAGATCGCGTTGACGAGCCAGCCGGAAACGGTGAAGGTTGTCGGCAGCCAGGATTCCCCGCCATGCACGCTCGCCTTGAAGACGCCGTTTCGCAGCATTTGCGTAATCATATAAAGTTGGACGAAGCCGAACAGCGCCCAGACCGCCGCCGGAACGGCGGCGATTTTGACCAGCGCGCGACGCCGGCGATAGATCTCGCCCAAGGTCTCGCCCACCAGCGCGAAGGCGCGGATCCGCGCCGGACCGACATTCCCCGGACCGGATGGTGGCGTTTCGAGTGTGTCGTTCATAGTTCCCCCTACCTCATGACGGGGCCGCGCGTCCACGAGCCGCCCCGGTGGACCTCGGTGGATCCCGGTGGGCTATGTTACCTTTCGCGCGCGGTTAAACGCACGCAAAAACGGCTCTTTTAGAAAAAAATTGGGCCACGGCGTACATTACGCGGCCAACTCCGCCGCGATGCGCGCCGCCGCCTGGGCAGGGTTGGGGGCGGCGGTGATCGGTCGCCCGATGACCAGATAGTCGGCGCCCATATCCAGCGCCTCGCGCGGCGTCACGATGCGTTTTTGATCGTCGCTGGCGGCCCATTCCGGGCGAATACCCGGCGTCACCAACGTGAAGTCGGACCCCAGGTGCTGGCGCAGGGCCGTGACCTCGCGCGCCGAGCAGACGACGCCGTCGAGCCCGCATGCCTGGGCCAACGCGGCCAGACGCAGGACCTGTTCCTCGGGCGTGGCCTCGATGCCGACGGCGCGCAAGTCGTCCGCGCCCAATGAGGTGAGGACCGTCACCGCGATCATCAGGGGACGGTTTTCCCCCGCCTCGGCGGCGGCGGCGGCGGCGGCGCGCATCATCGCCGCCCCACCCCCGGCGTGAACATTGACGATGGTGGGGCGCATCGCCAGCGATGCGCGCACCGCGCCCGCCACGGTGTTGGGAATATCATGATATTTAAGATCGACAAACAGGCCATCGTGCCCACCGCGTACCCGGGACACGCCCTGAGGGCCGTGGGCGGTGAAAAACTCTTTACCGATTTTAATCCCACCGACGCGTCCGCGCAGGCCCTGCGACAGATTTTCCGCACGTTCGATGTCGGTCGTGTCCAGGGCGACGAAAACGCGGTGCTCGGGCGGCAGAGGGTGGGGGGGCATCGGGCGTTCTCCTTGGGCTGTCTCGTTAGGGAGGTGCCGTCAGGGGGAGGCGGCACACAAGTTATACCGTCACAATTCCCTCCCGGCTAGGGTCAGGTGTTCCCGGTCCAGCCGCCGATACGCCAACGCCGCCGCCGCCAAATCTTCCAACGCCGCGCCCACCGATTTGAACAGGGTAATCGCCTCCCGCGCCGTGCGCCCGGCATGTTCGCCTCGGCACAACGCGCCCAGATCGGCGGCGATATCGGCCTCGCCGATGACCTTCCGGGCGAGCGGATCGCAGATGTCGCCGGCCTCGCGGCACGCCCCTTCGCGGGTATCGACGTAAATCTCCGCCCGCCTCAGCGCCGCGTCGTCCGCCTCGCGCATGGTGGGGCGAAAGCCGCCGACCAGATCCAGGTGCTGGCCCGCGCGCAACCAGTCGCCATGGATAATCGGGTCACGCGCCAGGGTCGCGGTGGAGACGATATCGGCATTATCAACGCCCTCACGCAAGTCGCCCACGGCCTCGACGGCGTAGCCTTGATCCGCCAAGTGGCGCGCTACGTCCGCGGCCTTGTCCGGCGCACGGCCCCAAATCAGGATGCGGCGGATCGGGCGCACCGCGCTATGGGCGGCGGCCAGATGGGGGGCGAGGCGCCCCGTGCCCGCGATCAATAGGGTGGCGCTGTCCGGGCGGGAAAGGAAGCGCGACGCCAGCGCCGAGGCCGCCGCCGTGCGCCGCGCCGTTAGCTCGCCACCGTCCATCACCGCCAGCGGCCGACCGCTATCGCCGTCGATCAGCAGATAACTTCCCGCCACGGCGGGAAGACCACGCAACCCATTGTCGGGAAAGACGCTGACCACCTTGACCCCGAGCATCGCCGGTTCATCCGCCGGGGCGCAAGCACCGCCTCCGCCTTGCGCCGTCAACCGCCAAGCCGGCATCAACAACAAGGTGGCGTCGTCTCGCCCGGCGCGGGCGAGGGTATGGTGGTGGCGCACCGGTTGGGTGCAGCCCCCTTCGAAATAAAGAGCGATCCGCGCGACCAGGTCGGAGTAATCCAGCACCCGGGCGAGATCGGCGGCCGTAAAAAGACGCATGGCGTTTCCCCAAAAGGTCGTTTTCCCAAAATGACGGGGAATCAGTACGCGGCGGGCGGCGGCGCGACAACCTCGCCGGTTTTGGCCATCGCCGTTGCAGGCACGCCGCCGGCGGCGTTCTGCCGCGCTGAATTTTGCGCCTTGTCGAGTTCATTTTTCAAGTAGCGCGCCTCGCGTTCGGCATCTTCCGCGCGGTACATCTGCGCCCGGCGCGCCCGGCGCGCACGCCCAAGAGCCAACATCATCACGCCAACGCCCAAAATAAACCCGATCAGGACCCCGGCGAATACCGCTATAAATAAAGGCACGTCAATACGATAGGCGAAAGGCCACAGGTCGAAAGACACCGGGGCGCGGTTGAAAATGGCGAAAACCACCACCACGACACCGATCGGAATCAAAACGATCCAGGAAATAAGCTTTTTCACCACGGCGATCCTCTTACACGGCGATCCTCTATAAGACCCTCGGTCGCGCCGCCCTCCACCCTAACGGGGCGGCGTGCGCCGCGCGAAGGGCGACCGCGGATCTGCGAGACGACGCCCCCCCACACCGCCGGTCCACAACACATCGTTGGCCCACCGCGTTATTTGACCCAAGGCGTAATTTGACCCAAGACATAAATTTGGCCCAAGGCATAATTTGACCCAAGGCGTGGGGAACGCAAAAGCGCCCGTTCGCTCCCCCTCTCTTCGCCAACGCCTTGGCGCGTCATCCAAGGCGCGCCCGGATCAGCGCGGAGCGTTTAATTTTTCACGCAACTGTTTGCCGGTTTTAAAATAAGGCGTGGACTTGGCATCGACATGAACGGCCTCGCCGGTACGGGGGTTTCGCCCCGTTCGCGCGCCCCGCTCTTTTACCGAAAACGCCCCGAAACCCCTTAATTCAACACGATCGCCATCAGCCAGCGCGTTGGTGATTTCATCGAAAATAGTGGTTACAATGCGTTCCACATCGCGCTGGTAAAGATGGGGATTCGCCTCGGCCAATTTTGCGATCAATTCAGACTTGGTCATCAGCAATAAACCTTTTGGTTGCGGATAGCGCCCAGATCGGCGCACCGATCAGCCCAATGCGATACGATGCGCAAACCTACCCACGACCAGGGTGCCAAAGCGCGAGCACGCCGTCAAGTCTAACCCGTTCAGAAAACAGTGTTTTTCCTATCATCCCCGTAAGCTGGGAAAACCACCCCCCGATGGGAGGCGGGGCGGAGACATCGACAACCGGAAGTTTTGCGTCGAGGCCGCGCTGCGTATGCAGCCAGCGCAGCGCCTCCGGTTCAGCGCCGATCTCGTCGATCAGGCCGGCTTTTAGAGCCTGACGTCCGGTAAACACCCGACCGTCGGCAACCACGCCGATCTGCGTGGGCGTCATATGACGGCGCTCGGCCACCAAATCGACGAACATGGCGTAAAGGTCCATGACGACATCGCGATTAGCCTTGCGCGCTGCGGGGTCGAGAGGTTCGGTAAAATTTGGCTGCGCCTTAAGCGGCGAACTCTTGATGGTGATCGGCGTAATTCCGATCTTACCCAAAAGCCCGGAGATCTCGGCCGACTGCAAAACCACGCCGATCGAACCGGTAATCGAACCGGCGCGGGCGAAAATTCTGTCGGCGGCGATCGCCGCCATGTACGCCGCCGAAGTTGCCGTCGATCCCATAACCACCACCACCGGCTTCTTTTCGGCGATCCCACGCAATCCATAAAAGAGGTTTTCTCCACCGACCACCGTGCCGCCGGGACTGTCTATACGCACGATGACGGCTTGCGTTTTAGTGTCATCGGCCAACTTGCGCAGGCGGGTCTCCAGGATGGTATCTTCGTGGATGACGCCGTCGATATGGAGGCGTGCGATATGCGCCCGGCCTCGCAGAGCATCCCGCGCATGGACGCCAAAAACCATGACCGCGATAACGGCCAAGGCCGCGATCGCCACCGCGCGCCATAGGGTCAAGTAGCGCTTTAGGCGACGATGATGGATAATTTTATCAGCCTCGAACGCCATGTCCGGTCACACTCCTCTGGGGGCCCGGTCACATTTTTCTGCACCGCCACCATGGACCGCCTCCTTGTCATCGTCAAGAATTTGACACCATCGCCCGCCACGCACGGCGAACCGGACGGTATCACAAGCATGGCCGCCGCGACGCAATCTTGAGGATGAATTTGAACGTGAAAAAGACCGCCACCGAGAGCCCGGGGCGGTCTTTAACCGGTTCATCATCGCACCATCCCCCAGGGGGGGAAAGAAAGGACAACCCTTAGGATTTGTCTCCCTCGCCGTCGTCCTTGGCCGCGGCTTCTTCCGCGGCGGCCTTCCTCTCTTGCAGCGCCGCGCCCAGGATATCGCCCAACGACGCCCCCGAATCGGACGATCCGAAGTCGGCGAGGGCCTGCTTTTCATCGGCCACTTCAAGCGCCTTGACCGACAGCGTCAAACGCCGCGAAGCGCTATCGATCTGGGTGATCTTGGCGTCCACCTTCTCACCCGTAGCGAAACGATCCGGGCGTTGCTCTGAGCGGTCGCGCGACAATTCGGCCTTGCGGATGAAGCCCGGCATACCGTCAACATTGACCTCGATACCGTTATCGACAATCTTGGTTACCGTGCAGGTCACGATGGCGCCTCGCTTCAAGGACGACAACGTGCCCTCGAAGGGATCTTCGGTCAGCTGTTTAATGCCGAGGGAGATGCGTTCTTTTTCCACATCGACGTCAAGCACTTTGGCTTTGACGACATCGCCCTTGTTGTATTCGGCGATCGCCTCTTCACCCGGTTTGTCCCAGGACAAGTCGGACAGATGCGCCATACCGTCGATATCGCCTTGCAGACCGATAAACAGGCCGAACTCGGTGATGTTCTTGATTTCGCCCTCGACCACGGAACCGATCGGGGTTTCGGCCAAGAAGGCATCCCACGGATTGTTGCCGCACTGCTTGAGACCCAGCGAGATCCGCCGCTTCTCGGAATCGGTGTCGAGCACCATGACTTCGACTTCCTGGCTGGTGGAGACGATTTTGCCGGGATGGATGTTTTTCTTGGTCCAGCTCATTTCGGAAACGTGCACCAGGCCCTCGACGCCCGGCTCCAACTCGACGAATGCGCCGTAGTCGGTGATGTTTGTGACACGACCGGTGAATTTGGCGCCAACCGGATATTTCGCCGCGATGCCGTCCCATGGATCGGATTCGAGCTGCTTCATACCCAAGGAGATGCGTTGGGTTTCGGAGTTGAAGCGGATCACCTGGACCTTGACGGTCTGGCCGACCTGCAACGCCTCGCTCGGATGGTTGATACGCCGCCAGGCGATGTCGGTGACGTGCAACAGACCATCGACGCCGCCCAGATCGACGAATGCGCCGTAATCGGTAATGTTCTTAACTACGCCTTCGAGGATATCGCCTTCCTTCAAGCCGGAAATCAATTCGGCGCGGGCTTCGGCGCGGGTTTCTTCGAGAACGGCGCGGCGCGAAACCACGATGTTGTTGCGCGCGCGATCCATTTTCAAAATCTGAAACGGTTGCGGCGTGCCCATCAGCGGGGCGATATCGCGCACCGGGCGGATATCGACCTGCGAGCCGGGCAGGAACGCCACGGCGCCCTGCAAATCGACGATAAAGCCGCCCTTGACGCGTCCGAAAATCACACCGTTGACCCGTTCGGTCGCCTCGAAGGACTTCTCCAACAGCGTCCAGGCTTCCTCGCGGCGCGCTTTTTCGCGCGACAGGCGGATCATGCCGTCGCGATCTTCGAAGCGCTCGATGAAGACATCGACGACATCGCCGGCGGACAGATCGCCTTCCTTGCCCTGACCGAATTCCTTCAGGGGGACGCGGCCTTCGGATTTGAGGCCGACGTCAATCACGGCGACGTCGCCATCGACGCGAATGATGGTGCCACTGAGCACCTTGCCTTCAAAACGATCGTCTTCGCCGAGGGATTCGGCGAGAAGCTCTTCAAAATTTTCGTCGGTCATCGGGGCGTCTATCGTGGACGCGGCAAAATTGGTCATGTTAAAGCATTTCCTTAAGGTTTTTCACTGTCCTTGCCAGCCGGTTGTGTCCGGCGGTCTCGCAGCTTTGATCACAAATCCCCGGTGCGCCGTACGGTGGCGTCCGCGGGGGGAGAAAGACGGTGCGAGGCCTGATCAGGGCCGCTCACCGACATTTCGGGATTTGATAAAATCGACCGCCGTGGCGAAAACGCGATCGGCGTCCATCGCGCTGGTGTCGATCACCAAAGCATCGGGCGCCGCAACCAGGGGCGAGACGGCACGGGCCTTATCGCGCGCGTCGCGTTCTTCCAAATCCTCAAGAACGCGCGCATATATAGCGCTAAGACCGCGATCAAGCAACTCTTTATAGCGCCGTTTTGCGCGAATTTCCGCCGATGCCGTGACGAAAAGTTTGATTTCGGCATCGGGACAGACCGTGGTCGCGATGTCACGGCCATCCAAAATCGCCCCCTTGGCCGGGGATGGGGGTTGGTGGGCGAAGGTGCGTTGAAAATCCAACAACGCGGCGCGAACCGGCGCAATCGCGGCGACTTTCGACGCCGCCTGCGCCGCCGCGTCGGAACGCAATGCCGGGTTCGACAGTTCATCGGGGCGCAACGCCCGCGCCGCGCGCGCCGCGCCTTCTTCATCGTCGAGATCGCCGTCCGCCGCAACGACTTTCATCCCCACCGCCCGATACAAAAGACCGGTGTCCAAAAGGGCGAAGCCGTAAGCCTCGGCGAGGCGGCGCGCCAGCGTTCCCTTGCCCGCCGCCGCCGGGCCGTCAATCGCGATAATCATAATCGTCCTCCCTTCCGCCCGACCCCTTTCATGGATTATGCCCCCACGATATCCGCGCCCAAGCTGTTCATAAGCGCACAAAATCCGGGGAAACTGGTTTCGATCGGCGTCCCGTCGTCGATCCGCACCGGATCGTCGCAGGCCATGCCCAACACCAGGAACGCCATCGCGATCCGATGATCCAGGCGCGCCTCGATATTGCCGCCGCCGGCCACCCGTCCGCCGCCGGAGAGCACGGCGGCGCCATGCACGCACAGGGTTTCGGCGCCCTCGTCACAGGCCACGCCGCAAGCCTTCAAACCTTCCGCCATGGCGCTCAGGCGGTCGCTTTCCTTGACCCGCAACTCGCCCAGGCCTTCCATCAGCGTGTCGCCCGCGGCGAAGGCCGCGGCGACCGCCAGGATCGGATACTCGTCGATCATCGCCGGGGCGCGTTCGGCGGGCACCGTCACCCCCTTCAACATGCTTGAGCGCACCGAAATATCGCCGACCGGCTCCCCCGCCACGTCGCGTCGGTTGGTCACCTCGATGTCCGCGCCCATCTCGAACAGGGTCTCGACGATACCGGTGCGCAAAGGATTCAAGCCGACGCCACGGACGATAACGTGAGAACCCGGCACGATCAACGCCGCCACAATCACAAAGGCCGCCGACGAAATATCCCCGGCGACCCCGATCACGCAGCCTTCCAGTTCGGGCTGGCCGGTTAGGGCGATTTCGCGCAGGCCCAAGGCGTCGTCGCGAACCGTGACCTCGGCGCCGAAATGGCGCAGCATCAATTCGCTGTGGTCGCGCGTCGGGCGCGGCTCGACGACCTGGGTGACCCCCGGCGTATTCAACCCCGCCAGCAAAATCGCCGACTTGACCTGAGCCGAGGCCATCGGCAAACGGTAGGTAATGGCCAGCGGGTCCCGCGCGCCGTGCTGCGCCAGCGGCAGGCGCGTGCCGTCGCGCGACATGAAACGCGCCCCGATCATTGTCAGGGGGGTTGTCACCCGACCCATCGGACGACCGCGCAAAGAGGCGTCGCCGGTGAAGACGGCGTGCAGGTCGCAGCTCGCCAGAGCGCCCATCAACAATCGACAGGCCGTACCCGAATTGCCCATGTCGAGAACATCGCCCGGCTCCGTGAAACCTCCGACTCCAACGCCGTAAACACGCCAGACGCCATCGTCGCGCCGGGTGATTCGCGCGCCGAGAGCGCTCAACGCGGCGGCCGTGCGCAAAACGTCTTCGCCTTCAAGCAATCCCTCAATCCGGGTTTCGCCGAGCGCCATGGCCCCCAACATCAAGGCGCGATGGGAGATGGATTTATCCCCCGGAACGACGACTTCACCGTGTAATCGGTGGGTTCCACATTCGGTTATCGATCGCGACATCAGCGCAGACACGTCAAGCTCCTTATGGTCAACGTCAAGAGAGCCGCCGTTTTTGCGGGGCGCGTTCGCCTTTAAATAAAGGCGGCTCTTGAACGCGCAACGGGGATGCATTATGTGCACCGGCGCTCTGTACCACGATCGGCGCGCTTGTGGTAGGGGCGTCTTGTATATCGCATATCGAGGCCTTCGATCATCGCCGCGCGAAGACGTTTTTTCGCCGACAGCGCATTTTGCTTTTGACAGAGCGCCCCGATCATGGAAATTAGAAAACTCTTTTATGACCGGTACGCGTGCCCAACCGATCTTTATGGAGGCCACTCAAGTGGACACATCAGCATTAGGCGTAAAACACACCTGTTCCAAGTGTGATGCGCGTTTTTTTGATTTAAACAAAACACCCGCGGTTTGCCCAAAATGCGAAACCACGGTTGAAACCGAAAAAAAACCTCGGGTGCGCCGCGCGGCGAAGGAAACGCCCGCACCGCAACCATCCCCGAAAAAAACCGTGAAAAGCACTCTTCCCAATACGGATTTGGATGACGACGATAATGTCGATATCGGCGACGATGACGATGTCGATGTCGATATCGACGACGATATCGATCTGGACGACGACGACGACGACGACGACGATTTGATGGAGGACGCCTCCGATTTGGGGGGAGACGAGGATGACGATATGTCCGGAATCATCGAACACATCGACGACGACAACGAAAAATAAGAGGACCCCACTTCCGCCATGGCGCCCCTCCGTTTTTGGGGACGCGGCGCGACAGTCGCCCAAAGCGCGGAAGATCATGCGCCGTTCCCACCGCGCGGAGAAAATAAAAAAATAAAATTGGCGTTTTTCCCCTTGCCATCCATCGGGACCGCCGGTACCTTCCGCCACCGCAGACGCCCGTCGTCAAAGGCGTCCCTGTGGGGCCGTAGCTCAGTTGGGAGAGCGCTACAATGGCATTGTAGAGGTCAGGGGTTCGATTCCCCTCGGCTCCACCATCGAAACCCTCTGGGAAACCAGGGGGTTTCGTCCGTTTAGGCCCTTCTCTTCATCACGCACACTTCAATGACCCGCTGCGCCAAAACCGCGCCCGAAGTCGTTAAGCGTCTCAATCACCCTATTCTGATAGTCGATGACCTGCCCCCAAAAAACTGTGTCACCGTGAGCGTGGAAGAGAGTTCTCCGTTAAACTTCACCTACGGAGGACGATATGAAGAAGCGTTTCACAGAAGAGCGGAACATCAACATCCTGAAGGAACAGGAAGCGGGTTTTTCCGTGAAGGAGATCACCCGCCGCCACGAGTTCGCGTCGCGTCACCAGGGATATGCCCCTGGTGACGCGACAAGCACCAACAAAGGGCATTTACAGTGCGGCAAAACTATTTTCGTGAATGAGCCGTCTTGGGGAGCGAGTCAGTCCCATCAAGAATGATTGGAGAGGAGCAACCACACCACCTCCCGTTACGTTACGAAAGGAGGTGATTTAAACGGGATAAATCGTGGCCCCGATTCGCCACACCGCAAAGATTCAAGGGGCATGAACACACTGAAATATTAGAAAAACTTGTGAATCAGGTATACCACACCATAACGTACCAAAATACCAAAAGGAAAGAGGCCGGATTGACCCGACCCCTCATTTTTCGTCATAAAAACTTTATTACGACTGTTGTCCCTTACCGATCAGGATCTGCTACGTTCCCGATAATCTCAATTGTTAATTGACCGCCAAGCAATTGTCAACAACCATGAGGAATATTTATTATATAAGCGTACGATAGGGGAGAATATGAAGAACAACGGCAAAGGGTTCCGATATCGGTTGGGGATTGACGTTGGCGTTGCGTCTCTCGGCATCGCGATTCTTGCTCTTGAAGACGACGCCAACCCATCGACCGGGGAACCCGGCTATGACATTTTGGGCGGCGCCGTGCGCACGTATCCACTGCCCATCGGTGCGGAAGAACGCCGGGGCCAACGCGGCGCGCGGCGCAACACGGAGCGCCTGACGCGACGCCTCGATCGCTTGTCCGAACTGCTGAGCGGTCACGGCGTCGGCTACCCACGCAAGCAAGCGACCAAGGACTTACTCGACCTCTCACCAATAAAGCTCCGAGCCAAGGCGTCGCGGGAAAAGGTTGAACTGCCCCATCTCGCACGCGCGCTGTTGCACATGGCGCGCCATCGCGGCAGCAGCGCCATCCGTGAAGCGGATATCGAACAAGACGACAAAGAAGCCCGGCAGACCGCGGAAGGCATCAAATGCCTACGCCGGGAAATGGAGAATCTGGACTTTACGACTTACGGCCAGTATCTGCGCTGGCGGGAAAAGCAGAATAAACCCATCCGCATCGACCAAACGAAAATGGCCGCCAGCGGGGATGGCTACGCTTTTTATCCCAGCCGCGAAATGTTACGCGAGGAATTTTCAATCATCTGGGGCAAACAGGCTGAGTTTCACCCACAAACCTTGACCGATGCACTCAGGGCGGGGGTCGAAAAAGAACTTTTTTTCCAGCGCTCCATCACCCCGCCCCCACCCGGTGACTGTCCTTTTTTTCCCAATGAAAAACGGCTGCCCAAAACGTCCCGCCTGTTTCAGACCCGCCGCATCTACGAAGCGGTCAATCATCTTCGGTTTTACGACAAGCAAGGCCGCCTCCTACCGTACACACTTGAGCAGCGGGATCGTATCGTCGCGCGTTTGATGGCGGGCGAGGACCTAAGTATAGCCGAAATCAAAAAGGAAATTGGCCTGTCGAGAACCGATAAAGCCCGTGTGGAAGAAAGCGCTGCCGGGCCGAAACCAATCAAAGGTTACCCATTTGACCGAGTATTGTGTGACGAGGTCATTCTCGGAAAGCGTTGGACGCAGTTGTCTTCGGACAAACAGGATGAAATCCTAAACATCTTGGCGACGGAGCATGATGACAGTCTCGCCATCGAAGATATACGGCACGCACTTGGCGGTGACGCGGGGACTGCGTTCAAGATCGTCCAAGCGCCCCTGCCGTCTGGCTACGGCAACATGGGTGCGCGGGCAACGGAAATGATTCTTCAAGAACTCAAAAAAGACGTAGTGCCTGCCCGCGTGGCTCAGGACCGGGCCGGGCTTGTGCATGCCACGTCCCCGGACGGCGTCGTTTACGAACGTTTGCCGTATTACGGTGAAATCCTGGTCGGCCACACCGTAAAACCCATGTGGGAATCGCGCTATAGACGTGAGACCGACACGCCGCCGAATACCGACGCCAATGAGCAACGTTTCGGACGTATCCCCAACCCCGTCGTGCATACGGCGCTTAATCAAATCCGCAAGGTCGTCAACGCCGTTATCAAACGCTACGGCCAGCCGGAAACCATCCACATCGAATTGGCCAGGGACCTTAACAAAAGCGCCGAGGAACGGGATGCCATCACCAAGCGCAATGAAGACAACCGCAAGAAAAACGACGCAATACGAAAAGAATTGACCGCACTAAAGGTCCCCACGGACCGACTGAACATCCAGAAGTACAAACTTTGGGACGAACAAAAAAGCCTATGCGTCTACACCGGAAGAACCATCGAGCTGAGCGATCTTTACGGTGGTGACGCCGACGTGGACCACATCCTGCCGCGCTCCAAGACCTTTTCCGACGCCTTGAACAACAAGGTCGTCTGTTGCCGCGCCGCCAACGCAGATAAAGATAACCGCTCGCCCTACGAGGCATTCGCCGACAATCCCAATTACAATTGGAACGCCATCTTGCGCCGCATCCCAAAGGGCAAGGAATGGCGTTTTAAGGCCGATGCCATGGACAGGTTCAAGGACGAAGAAGGCTTCCGCGCCCGCTACGGCACGGACAATTCCTACATCGCCCGTGTCGCCGCCCAATATTTAAGCTGCCTGTACGGCGAGCCGTCCAAGGTCGTCGCGGTCAGCAGCCACATCGTCGGCCTGCTGCGCGCGAAGTGGGGGTTGCAAAAAATTCTTGGCGGCAAGGATGACGGCAAAAAAGCCCGCGACGACCATCGCCACCACTTCATCGACGCCCTGGTCGCGGCCTGCGCGACCCGGAGCATGGTGCAACGCATCCAGACCGAAGCCAAGCGCTGCGAACGCGAGAAACTCGGCGCGTTCGTCGAAAAAATAACGCCGCCTTTCGGCGATTCCAAGGCATTTTTCAACGCCGCGCGGGACGCGGCGTTGAACCGGGTCACCGTGTCGCGCAAGGCCGATCACGGCGCCGGCGGGCAACTGCACGAGGATACTTTGCTGGGCATTGTCGGGGATGGTCCGGATGACAAAGGCCGCTATATCTGCCGCAAACGCAAAAAATTGACCGACTATGCTTCTCTAGACGCCCTGAACAAGGCGAAAATTGAAAAGACCTTGCCCAACCTCGAAGCAATCACCGTGGCCAAGAAAGACCTCAAAGCGCTCAAGGAATCGCTCAAAAATCTATCCGCCCAGGCTGTTCAAGAGCTAGAAGACGAACGTCAAGCCGCCATAGAGGTCGGGAAAAAAGGCAAAAAAATCACGGCCACCGCCATATATGCGCGGGCGGTCAGGCTGCACGAGGCCAAAGGCGGTAAAGCAACGTTCACCCTTTTCGAGCGCCAAAAATTGGTCAATATCCGCCGCACCCCCGACAACAACCGACCTTACGGCGGATACAAAAGCGGGCGCAACCACCGGGTGGATGTCTACCTGGACGCCAAGGGCAAGGTGAAATGGCAGTTGATTTCCATGCTGCAAGCCAACGACAAGGGCTTCGTTCCCGAAGCAACCCAGCCCGACCACGATCTGTTGTGGTCCGCGCACAAGGAAGACGTGCTTGTGATGGACAATCCCGACAACCTCGCTGAACGCATCCGCGTGACGGTGGCCTGGTTCAGCGAGGGAAAGCTTGTCGTCTGCCCCATCACCGATGCTCGGGACGCCAAAACACGCAAGACGTGGGGGGAAAAAGGCTTGTCCTTTTATGCGCGGCACCGCGCCCAACGAATAGTCACGGATGCGCTGGGCGACATTACGTGGCGCTTTCCCACCTTGCCCAATCCGTAAAGGGGGCCTGATCATGAGTTGGCGCATCATCGACATCACTCAAGACGGGCGCTACCTCCATGCCGAACGCGAATGGCTGGTCATCCGTGAGGAGCAAACGGAAATCGGGCGCGTCCCATTGCCGGACATCCAAAGCGTTCTGGTTCACGCGGGCCACGCCACCTATTCGCACGGCTTGCTGTTGAAACTCTCGGCCCATGATATTCCGTTGGTCATTTGCAACCACCGCCACGAACCGGTGTCCATCTTAGCCCCCCTGTCGTCACATCATTTGCATGCGGGCCGCGCCCGTGCGCAGGCGGAAAGCCCCCTGCCCGTGCGCAAACGCATGTGGCGTGAATTGATCCGCGCGAAAATCGCCGAGCAGGCCCGGACCCTGGCGCCGTTCGATTCCACCGGCGAAGAGGGCTTGAAAAAAATGATCCGCCAGGTCCGCTCCGGCGACCCGGACAACACCGAGGCGCGCGCCGCCCGCTACTATTGGCGGCGGCTATTTGGCAAGGACTTCCAGCGCGACCGCACACGCCCCGGCCTGAACGGTCATTTGAATTACGGCTACACCATATTGCGTTCGGCCTTGGCCCGGGCCGTCGCCGCGTCGGGGCTCGTGCCTTCTTTGGGGGTTGGACATATCAACATGCGCAACAATTTCGCATTGGTTGACGATTTGATCGAACCCTTCCGCCCCCTGGTGGATCGTCTTGTGTACGCACACCGCCACACTTGGGAAGGGGACGTATCCCCAGAGGCCAAAACGCTGCTCGCCGGGATGATGGAACGAACCGTGCGCGCCCAGGATGGAGAAACCGACTTGTTTCGCATCATGGCCCTACTTGTCAACAGTCTGGTCCACCAGTTCGAAGGGCAGGACACAAAACTGGAGCTTCCGGAAAAACTGGAATTTATCTCAAACCCGTCGTTGCCGGGACTGGACGGATATGGATAGCACGATCCACCATGTTATCGGCGTTTAAAATCATGTGGCTTGTCGTTGTGTTTGATCTCCCGGTCGGCACGAAAACCGAACGGCGCCGTGCGTCCGGTTTTCGCAACATGCTGATTGACGAAGGCTTCATGATGAAGCAGTTTTCTGTATACTTGCGCCCATGTCAAAACCGGGCCGCCGCCGAATCTCTTGCGGATCGAATCGGTAAATGCTCACCGCCCGAGGGCGACGTGTCCGTCATGTTTTTTACGGACAAGCAATACGGATTGACCCGCAACTATGCCGGTCGCGCCGAGCTGGAACCGGAGAAAAAACCGGACCAATTCACGCTTTTCTAGGTTGAAAAATTGTATTTTTTTAAAAGAAAACTCACCCTAACGCATTGTTTTAAGGTGAGTTTTCACAATATGGAGTGTAGCAGATGCTGATCGGTAAGGCAGCCGTAACATGATGGACGGCGAAACGTGGCTTGGGGCGAGTGTAGCAGATGCTGATCGGTAAGGCAGCCGTAACGCGATCCGCCAAGCCGCCGATGGCAAGGGCAGTGTAGCAGATGCTGATCGGTAAGGCAGCCGTAACCACGAACTGGGGCACGCCACCGGACACGCTAGTGTAGCAGATGCTGATCGGTAAGGCAGCCGTAACGCGCAAAAACTTGGGCCATAAAAGTCCCCTAGTGTAGCAGATGCTGATCGGTAAGGCAGCCGTAACAGGTCCTCGTGATAGGCGCGATCCTGCCCCAGTGTAGCAGATGCTGATCGGTAAGGCAGCCGTAACGCGAAAAAGGCGTTGGACTGGGTGTCTAACAGTGTAGCAGATGCTGATCGGCACCCAAGCCGCCAGCGGATGAACACGATGTCCTTCGTGTCCTTACGCCTATAGAGCTTGGTCGGACGGCCACGCGCCGGCGATCCGACTCGATAATGGCGACGGGCGCGCGGGCGTTGTGCTTTCAGCGCCGAAAGCACCGTTCATCCAACGCTCCAGGGCCCACTGGCTCGACGCGGCGACCTGATTTCCGGGGTCAACTTTAAGCAAGTGAACCTGAGCCTTGCCGCCAAACGGGGCATGTTCGACCCGGTAGACGTGGGTCCACAGTTCCCCGCCTGCGCGATGTAAGATCACATAAAGGCGCATGTAGCGCAGATGTCTGCGGCGCGGGGCGCGCATCCCTTCGCATAGGCGCACCACAATATCCCCGTCGTGGTGCAGGGGCGCCACTTCGGCGGGGCGGAATTCTTCACAAAAATCATTAACGGCGGCACACATAAAAAAACCTCCTGGGCCATGGCCGAGGAGGACTGACGGAGAGGCTGAATATCCCGTTTGTTTGCCGGTTACAGCCGCATTTCCCTTTTACAAAGGACACCACCTTGCCCGGGAGGCAGGTTGGCGTGGGTGTCAGCCCAACTCTTAATGCTGGACCGAGGCTATGTCCTTAAACTTATTTTGTCAATGGTGCGCAGGCCTCTTTCATGGCTGGGGTCGGGTGCGCATGCGCTTATAGCCAAACCAAGAAAGGATCGCCCACGCCGATATCCAGACGGCTCCACCGACGGGTGCGGCGCCGTTGACGGGCATCGCGCCAAGGGTCGAAAAAAGGTATAACGAGCCCGAAAACAAAACGATACCGAGGGTGAATAGGCTGCCGGCGAGGGTGAGAAGGCGCGAGGCCGGCGCGCGCTCCGCCAACACCGCCACGCCCACCAGCGCCAAGGCATGCCACATATGGTAATTGACGGCGAGCATGAATATACTCCGCATCGCCTCGTCGCCGGCCAAGTCATGCCAGCCGTATGCGCCCAATCCAACCGCCAGGGCGCCGTTCAGCCCTCCGAGGAAAAGCCAGGGTTTTCCGTTCGTCTTTTTTTCGTCGCCCATTCTAACGGACCCTACTCGACCTTTAACGTAATCTTGAAGACTTCTCGGCATCTATAGGCCATGCGCGTAAAAACCATCTTAACAGCTTTAAGCCCGTCGGCGATGATTTTGCTGGGAGGCTTCGTGCTTAGTGCGCATTCGGGATGGGTTTTCCCTCGATTCGCGACGCTGATAACGGCCGGACCGTTCATTCTCGGGGGCGTAATCGGCGTCGTGGCGTTATGGTTCCGCGCCCCCCGCATCATTCTTGCGTGTGCGTTGGTGGTGCTGACGCAGATGATTTTGACACACTTCACGCCGCTTCCGGCGCGTGCGGAAAATCTTGGGGCGGGCGTCATTTATCCGGCCCTAACGATCATCTTTCCCGCGGCGATGATTATTTTTTCGACCCAAGCGCGCGGGCGCATATTCACGGTTGGGGCGCTATGGCGAGGCGCGCTCGTCACGGGGGCGTTAGGCGTCGCCATCGGAATCGAAATCGAAATCGGCGATACCGCGGGCTTGCCCATTAAAAACGTCGAAGCACTTTTGAACGCCAAATTCTTACCGCCCTTTTTCGACGCCTGGACCGTCCTCCCCCAACCGGCGCTCGTCGCCTTCGCGCTTGCCGGGGCGTGGCTGTGTGTGCGCGCCGCGATGAACCGCCATGTCGCGGAGGCGGCGATGGGCATCGCCTTGATCGCCGCCGTCGGCGCGTTTCACCAGGTGGGTCATCCACCACGGGAGGATATTCTATGGTCAAGCGCTCTGGCCATCCTCGGCATCGGCCTTATCCAGGACAGTCACGCCATGGCGTTCATCGACGAGTTGACGGGGCTGGCGGGGCGGCGGGCGCTGACGATGGACATGAACGCCATGGGCGGGCGCTACGCGGCGGCGATGCTGGACGTCGATCACTTTAAAAAATTCAACGACACCTACGGCCACGACACCGGGGATCAGGTGCTGAAAATGGTCGCCTCGAAAATGGCCGCCGTCGGGGGCGGGGGCCGAGCTTATCGCTACGGCGGTGAAGAGTTCACTGTCTTGTTCCCCGCGTCACGCGCCGCCGACGCCCGCCGACATCTGGAGGCGGTGCGCACGGCGATCGCGGAAACCCCATTTCGTATCCGAGCACAAAACCGCCCAAAAAAGAAACCGGGCGCGACGACAAAACAAAAAAAGAAAAAGAGCGCGGATCGCAATGTCACGGTTAGCATCTCGATCGGCCTTGCACACCGCGGCGGCGGCGCGCAAACGCCTCAGGACGTGCTCAAGCGGGCGGATACGGCGCTTTATCGGGCGAAAAAAACCGGGCGCAATCGACTGTGTGTATAAGCTCTCTTCACATTACCCCCCGCCGCCCCTATATCAGCAACCAGACGTTCGCAGAAACGTCGTCAAACAGGAAATTGGCGCAACAGGTAGGGAGGCGTGCGATGAGCCCGCTCGAACAGGCGGATCTGATCCGCAATATCGTGACCTTTTGGTTTGGCGATCCCGGCAGTGACGATTTCGCCGCCCCGCGCAGGCGATGGTTCGTCGCCAATCCGACCTTCGACGATGAAATTCGAAACCGCTTTTCCGAAGTGATTGAACGCGCCCGGACGGGCGCGCTCGATGATATGTACTGCTGTCCGGAAGGGGCGTTGGCGTTGATCTTGGTTTTGGATCAGTTTCCGCGCAACATCCATCGCGGCACGCCGCAGGCCTTCGCCACCGACGCCAAGGCCCGCGCGCTTGCCGCGCGCGCCCTGGACGACGGTTTCGATCGCGCCTTGTTGCCGATGCAGCGCCTGTTCATGTATCTGCCCTTCGAACATAGCGAGGACATCCAGGACCAGCTGCGCGCCGTCGCCCTGATCGACGCCTTGGGCGCGGGTGAGCAGGTCGATTACGCACGTCGCCATTTGGAGATTATCGACCGCTTCGGGCGTTTTCCCCACCGCAACGAAACGCTGGGACGGCCCAGCACCCCGGAGGAAAGGGCTTTTCTGAAACAACCCGGATCGTCTTTTTAACGCAATTAACGCGTTCGAAAATTCATCCGGAGCGCCGGTCAACCCAGGCCGCAGGCTCCCCCCATGCAACCGTTCGGCGCGCCGCAAGGGGCGATGTCGGGAGCGGCGGATTTACCGACGTTAGGGGCGCTCAGGCCTTTTTCGATATCGTGCGACCCGCAGGTCGGGCAGCTTAGGGTCTTGGCGTCGGCCTGGGTCCGGTAGTCGTCGTAATTGTCGAAGGTGTCGCTGTGCTCATGGCCCTTGGCGCAAATCAGCGTGTAGGTAATCATGACGGTTCTCCGTTTCTTTAAAATTCAACCGGTTCGAGCGAAGGCTTCAACGCGGCAAATCGCTGGCGCCCATTAGATATTCGTCGATCGACCGCGCACACTGGCGGCCTTCGCGGATCGCCCACACCACCAACGATTGGCCGCGGCGCATATCACCCGCCGCAAACACCTTATCGACCGAAGTTTTATAGTCGTCCGTATTGCCCGCGACGTTGCCCCGAGCATCCTTAGCGACGCCGAGTTGGGCGATCATGCCGTCGTGCGTCGGATGGACGAAGCCCATCGCAAGCAGAACCAGATCGCATTTTACGGCGAACTCCGAACCGGGGACTTCGTTCATTTTCCACTGCCCGTTTTCATCCATCGCCCATGACACGCGCACGCATTGAGCCTCGGTGAGTTTACCGTCCACGCCGGAAAACGCCTTGGTGGTGACCGCCCACTCGCGGGTGCAACCTTCTTCGTGACTGGTCGAGGTGCGCATCTTGTTGGGCCAGTCGGGCCACGTCGTCATCTTGTCTTCGTTTTCCGGAGGCTTCGGCATGATTTCGATCTGGGTGACGCCGGCGGCGCCCTGGCGGATCGAGGTGCCGACGCAATCGGCCCCGGTGTCGCCGCCGCCGATAACCAGAACGTTTTTCCCCGTGGCGAGAATTTTGGGGACGTCTATGGGTTCCCCGGCAATGCGATAGTTTTGCTGGGTCAGAAAGTCCATCGCGAAATGAACGCCGCCCAGATCGCGCCCGGTCACGGAAAGATCGCGCGGCGCCTCCGAACCGCCGGTCAGGGCGATGGCGTCAAAGTCCTCGAGCAAGCGGGACGCCGGAATATGGTAGCCGATATGCATGTTGGGGCGAAACTCGACCCCTTCGGTCTGCATCTGCGACATCCGCCGGTCGATCAATTTCTTGCTCATCTTGAAATCGGGGATCCCGTAGCGCAACAAACCGCCGATACGGGGATTCTTTTCGAACACCACCACCGAATGGCCGGCGCGGGCCAATTGTTGGGCGCAAGCGAGGCCGGATGGACCGCTGCCGACGACCGCGACCCTTTTGCCGGTATGCTTCAAGGGGACCTGAGGCTTGATCCAGCCTTTCGCCCAGGCCTTATCGACGATGGCGCATTCGATGGTCTTGATGGTCACCGCCTCGGCGGTAAAGTTCAAGGTGCACGCCGCCTCGCACGGGGCGGGGCAAATGCGCCCGGTAAACTCGGGGAAATTATTGGTCGAATGCAGAACCTCGATCGCGGCGCGCCAATCGTCGCGATAGACCAGATCGTTCCAATCGGGGATGATATTCATCACCGGGCAGCCCTGATGGCAATACGGAACGCCGCAATCCATGCAGCGCCCACCCTGCCGGGACAGTTCCTCGTCCTTCAAGGGAACATAAAATTCGCCATAGTGCGCGACGCGTTCCTTGACCGGCGCATAAGCGCGGTCTTGGCGGTCGGTTTCTAGAAATCCGGTTGGTTTACCCATCATTTAAATCCTCAATCTCCAACCGACGTACTAACGCCGTCGTGCTCGGCGTTACGCGATTGCGCCTGCATTTCGCGCAAGGCGCGGCGGTATTCCACCGGCATGACCTTGACGAATTTGGGCAAGAACCGATCCCAGTTATTAAGGATGGTCTTGGCCCGCGTGCTGGCGGTGTAATGGTGATGTTTTTCGATCAACGTTTTCAAGCGTTGGGCGTCGAAGCGCGTCATATCATGCTCGATGCCGACACGGCCGTGGGTTTCCAGGTCGCCGCCCTGGTGGGCGATTTCCTCAAGGGCGCGGTCCTCGTCCTCGATCGGTTCGAGATCGACCTGGGCGAGATTGCAATGGCGTTCAAAATCGCCGTCTTCATCGAGCACGTAGGCGATCCCCCCGGACATCCCGGCGGCGAAGTTGCGCCCGGTGCGTCCAAGCACGACGACGATACCGCCGGTCATGTACTCGCAACCGTGATCGCCGACCCCTTCGACCACGGCGATGGCCCCGGAATTACGCACCGCGAAGCGTTCCCCCGCGACGCCGCGCAGATAGCATTCCCCGGTGGTGGCGCCGTAAAGAACGGTGTTGCCGGCGATCATGTTTTCTTCGGGCGTGATCGGGCTTTCGTCGGCGGGGCGAACAACGATACGCCCGCCCGACAGGCCCTTGCCGACATAATCGTTGGCGTCGCCCTTCAGGTCGATGGTGACCCCCTTGGCGAGCCAGGCGCCCAGGCTCTGCCCGGCGGTGCCCTTGGCGTCGATGACGATGGTGTCGTCGTCCAAGCCCGCCGCACCATAACGTTTGGCGATTTCGCCCGACAACATCGCCCCGATGGTACGGTTGACGTTAAGGAACATCGCCTCGATCCGAACCGGCTTGCGGTCGTTCAACGCCGGGGCGGCCTGGGCGATCAAGGCGTTGTCGAGCGCCTTGTCCAGACCGTGATCTTGGGTCTGGGTGTTGTAGCGGGCGACCTCTGCGGGCATGTCGGGACGATGCAGAATTTTCGAATAGTCCAGGCCGCGCGCCTTCCAGTGGTCGATCGCGTCCTGCATTTGCAGCACGTCGCTGCGCCCGATCATCTCGTCGATGGTGGCGAAGCCCAGTTCGGCCATCAGTACGCGAACCTCCTCGGCGAGGAAGGTCATATAGTTGACGACATGAGCAGGCTGGCCGGGAAACAATTTACGTAGCTGCGGGTTTTGCGTGGCGATGCCGACCGGACAGGTGTTGAGATGGCACTTGCGCATCATCAAACAGCCCGCCGCGATCAGGGCCCCGGTGGCGAAACCGAATTCGTCGGCCCCGAGCAAGGCCCCTATGACAACGTCGCGCGCGGTGCGCAGGCCGCCGTCCACCTGCACCGCGATGCGCCCGCGCAGCCGGTTGAGCACCAGGGTCTGATAGGTCTCGGCGAGGCCGATTTCCCATGGACTTCCGGCGTGCAGGATCGAGGTGATCGGGCTCGCCCCGGTGCCGCCGTCGAAGCCCGATATGGTGACGTGATCGGCGTGCGCCTTGGCGACCCCGGCGGCGACCGTGCCGACGCCGACCTCGGAGACCAATTTGACCGAAATACGCGCCTTCGGATTGACGTTCTTCAGATCGTGGATCAGTTGGGCGAGATCCTCGATCGAGTAAATATCGTGATGGGGCGGCGGCGAGATCAGGCCGACGCCGGGCGTCGAATGGCGCACTCGGGCGATCCACTCATCGACTTTGTGCCCGGGCAACTGACCGCCCTCACCGGGCTTGGCGCCCTGGGCCATCTTGATTTGAATGTCGTCGGCGTTGACCAGATATTCGGTGGTCACACCGAACCGGCCCGAGGCGACCTGCTTGATCGCCGAGCGCATCGAATCGCCGTTTTCAAGGGGGATGAAGCGTGAGGCCTCCTCGCCGCCCTCCCCGGTGTTCGACTTGCCGCCCAGGCTGTTCATGGCGATCGCCAGGGTGGTGTGGGCCTCCCACGAGATCGAGCCGAACGACATCGCGCCGGTGGCGAAGCGCTTGAGAATCGCCTCTATGGGCTCGACCCGATCGAGAGCGATCGAGGCATTGGGAGAGTTAAAGCGAAACAGGCCGCGCAGGTTCTTAAGGACGGAGTCCTGATCGTTCACGGCAGCCTCGAAACGCCGATAGGTGTCCCGATCGCCCTTGCGTACGGCGTGCTGCAAAAGGGATATCGTCTCGGGCGTCCAGACATGGGCCTCGCCGCGCTGACGGAAGGCCAGATCGCCGCCGACATCCAAGTGCTTGGCGTAAATCGGCGCTTGGCCGAAGGCGTCGCGATGGCGCCGCGTGGTTTCCTCGGCGATCTCGGCCAAGCCGACGCCGCCGATGGCGGATTTGGTATTGGTGAAATAGGTGTTGATAAAGGCGTCCGACAAGCCGACGGCGTCGAAAATTTGCGCCCCGCAATAGGACTGATAGGTCGAAATCCCCATCTTCGAAAACACCTTGAGCATCCCCTTGGAAACCGCCTTGATATAGCGCTTGTGCGCCTCGCGCTCGTCGATATCGTCTTCCAACGTGTGACGCAGGGAAGAGATGGTGTCGAAGGCGAGGTAGGGGTTGATCGCCTCGGCGCCGTATCCCGCGAGCAGGCAAAAATCGTGCACGCAACGCGCCTCGCCGGTTTCCACCACCAGTCCGACCTCGGTGCGCAAGCCTTGGCGGATCAAGTAATGATGCACCCCCGCAGTGGCGAGCAGGGCCGGAATGGCGATATGATAGGCGTCCATGTCGCGATCCGACAGAATCAGGATGTTATAGCCCTCGCGCACGACATCCTCGGCGCGCCGGAACAACCGTTCCAGCGCCGGTTCCATCCCCGCCGCGCCGGCGTCGGCGGAATAGGTGATGTCCAACGTATAGGTGCGAAACGCGTTATCGACGTGACTTTCGATGCGCCGGATTTTTTCCAACTCCAGGTTGGAGAGGATCGGTTGGTGGACCTCCAGGCGTTTATGCGTCCCGGCGTGATCGGGGTTGAGCAAATTGGGGCGCGGTCCGATCAGACTGACCAGACTCATCACCAGTTCCTCGCGGATCGGGTCGATCGGCGGGTTGGTGACCTGGGCGAAGGTCTGGGAAAAATAATCATAGAGAATCTTGGGCCGCGCGGAGAGCACCGCGATCGGGGTATCGCGTCCCATCGAGCCGATCGGGTCCATCGCGGTCGCCGACATCGGCCGCAAGAACACCTTGATGTCTTCCTGGCTATAACCGAAGGCCTGTTGGCGATCGAGCAGGATGTCGTCGTCGGGCGCCATCGGAGCGACTTCGTCGGGCAGATCGGAAAGGTGAATCTGCGTGCCGTCGAGCCATTTTTGATAGGGCTTGGCGCGCGCCAAATCGGACTTGATTTCGGCGTCGTCGATGATCCGCCCCTGTTCGAGATCGATCAAGAACATCTTGCCGGGCTGAAGCCGCCACTTCTTGATGATTTTTTCTTCCGCGATCGGCAACACGCCAACCTCGGAGGCGGCGATCACGAAATCGTCGTCGGTAATGACGTAGCGCGCCGGGCGCAGGCCGTTGCGGTCCAGCGTCGCGCCGATCTGCCGCCCATCGGTGAAGCAAACCGCGGCGGGGCCGTCCCATGGCTCCATCAGGGCGGCGTGGTATTCGTAAAAGGCCTTGCGGTCGGGGTCCATCAGCGGGTTGCCGTCCCACGCCTCGGGGATCATCATCATCATCGCGTGGGCCAACGAATAACCGCCCGCGACCAACAATTCGAGGGCGTTGTCGAAGGTCGCCGAATCCGATGCCCCGTCGCCGATCAACGGCCACAATTTGGCCAGATCATCGCCTAAAATATCGGACGTCATCGAGCTGCGGCGCGCCTGCATCCAGTTGATGTTACCGCGCACGGTGTTGATTTCGCCGTTGTGGCACAGATAGCGGAACGGCTGCGCCAACTTCCATGACGGGAAGGTGTTGGTGGAAAAACGTTGGTGTACCAGGGCGAGGGCGGATTCGACCCGCGAGTCCTGCAGATCGAGAAAATATTTCGCCAGGTTGCCCGACAGCACCATTCCTTTGTAAACGATCAAGCGGGTCGAAAGTGAGGTCGTGTACAATTGATCGCCGTCAACGAGAGCCTCGGCTTCGCAGTGGTCCCATACGGCATGATGGGACACCTTGCGGATGACGAACAGCTTACGTTCGAACGCCGCCTCGTCGGCGCACCCGGCGCCCCGCTTGATAAAGACCTGCCGGATCACCGGCTCATCGGCTTTAACGCTTTCACCCAGGTGGGAATTGTCAACCGGCACGTCGCGCCAACCGAGGATTTCCTGGCCTTCCTCGTGGGTGACCCGCTCGATCGCCTCGATGCAGCGCCGGGCGGTGCGTTCGTTGCGCGGCAGGAAAATCTGCCCCACGGCGTAGTCGCCGGGTTCGGGCAGATCGAAACCGAGGTTCGCGCATTCTTCCTTGAAAAAGGCATGAGGGATCTGGATCAGAATGCCCGCGCCGTCACCCGCCATGGCGTCGGCGCCGACCGCCCCGCGGTGATCGAGGTTGACCAAAATTTGCAGGCCTTGGCGAACGATCTCATGGCTTTTCGCGTTTTTGATATGCGCGATAAAGCCGACGCCGCAATTGTCATGCTCGTTCGCGGGGTCATACAAACCTTGTTTATGCGGGAGAGAACCTCGATACATAATGTCCCTTTATTTTTGTGCCTCAAAACTATTGAATTCGTTGAATTTAGAGCGGCCTTACCTTCTCTCCGCCGACCTTGGGGTCGGCGCGGAGCCGGTTCCGCCGCCTAAGTGATATGAATTAGGAGCCGCGCAGGGTACCCAATATCGTCACAAAAGGCAAAACAATGAACGTATCGGGACATTATAAACGACATTTTTCTTCAAAAAATAGATCAAGACGGAACAATCCCGAAAGAGGACGATTTCTGTTCTTTGGGCTGTAACATGAGAGTGCTATAAAAAGGCCAACGAATTCGGGGGGTGTCGTGCCGCTATTACATATTGCTATTTTATCGCTGGTTCAGGGGATTACCGAGTTTCTGCCGATATCCTCATCGGGCCATCTCGTCCTGGTGCCGTTCGTGGCCCACTGGAAGGATCAGGGATTGATCGTGGACGTCGCCGTGCACGTCGGCACCCTGGGCGCCGTGATGTTGTATTTGTGGCGCGACATCTGGTTCATGATCAAAGGCGCTCTGGAAATGATCGCCAACCGCACCGTGACCCCCGGCGGGCGGCTCGCCATGTTGGTGATCGCCGCAACCATTCCCGTGGTGATTTTCGGATTCGCCATGAACCATTATTATAAAGACGGTCTGCGCAGCGTGACGGTCATCGGGTGGACAACCCTGGTATACGGCGTCATTCTTTACATCGCCGATAAGGTTGGTCTGACCATGCGGCGGATGGAACATCTGCGTTTCGCCGACGCCATCACTATCGGACTGGCCCAGGTGTTGGCCCTGATTCCCGGCACGTCGCGCTCGGGGATCACCATGACGGCGGCGCGCATGTTGGGCATGGAGCGCACGGAATCGGCGCGCTTTTCGATGATTTTATCGGTGCCCACGATCATCGGCGCCGGACTGCTCAAGGGGCTCGACCTCTACCATAGCGGGAACGCTGCGCTGGACGCCACCGTCGCCATCGCGGTTGGCTTGTCGTTTGTCTCGGCGCTGGTGGTGATCGTGCTTTTGATGTCGTGGCTGAAACGCGCCACCTTCACCCCCTTCGTGATTTACCGCATCGCCTTGGGCGGGTTTCTGCTGGCGTGGGCGTACGGGTTTATCGCCCCGTTTTAAGAGCTTGGAACGTCCTCGTCGGATGCGCCGAATAAATTCTCGGCAACCTCGCGGCGCAACGCACGCGCGCGTTTGAGACGCCATTCCCGGCTCATCGCCGCGTTCCGGGTAGCGAAGCGTTCGCCATAGAGCAGCACCCAGCGCCGACCACGGGTCGATTTAGCCCCCCGCCCCGCGTTATGGCGACGAAGGCGCGCTTCGATATCCGTGGTCCAACCGACATAGGTGCGCACCCCATCCTTGTCTCGACACCCCAACACGTAGACGTAACACCACACGGTTCGCGCCTCTTCGACCTCAGCGCCGCGCGATCAATCGTCGGTCAGCTTTTTCGCCAGTTCGGAGATTTCTTGATCGTGCTTATAAATCTCCGCCAAAATCCCCGCCGCCTCCTTGGGTGCGTGCGTGAACGCCAGACGCAAAATATCCATCCAGTTTTTGTTGTTACGGCCGCGTATTTTTTCGATTTCGTCAATCAAGTCCAAGTAATACCGTGTCTGTTCGCTCATCTCATGTCCCTTTTCACTTCGGCGGGCGCGGCGCTTCGCGATAAAAATGGAAAATCCCGCCCTTTTCCTCGCCCAGGCGAAACCCCGCGTGGACGCACATTTTTTGCGAGGCGACGTTGCTCGCCTTGACCTCGGCCCGATAGCGCCCAGGGTAACGGGTGACGAAAGACCAAAGCATCGCCTTGCCCAGGCCCCGCCCCCGGTAATCGGGGTTCAGGGTCCAGCTGAGCACACTGAGCGCGCCTTCGTCATCGCGCCGGATCACGCCGATCGGGGCGGCGGCGTCGCCCTGGCAGACAAACAGATCCCGGCGGGCGTCCGTCAGACTTTTGTCCAGCCACGCCAAATGATCGCTGAAGGCGATTTCGCGCCCGTCATGGGACATCGCCCGGGTGTGCGCGTCGTTGCGCCAAGCAAACAACAAATCGGCGTCGGCCATTGTCGCGCGCCGGAAATTCATGCTCGTCTCCTGTTACGTTAGGAAGGATTCTTCGTCATCGACGATAAGCCTTTTACCGTAAACGGCGCAATCCTGCCGTGCATAACCGAGGGCTTGGTAAAAAACGGCAACCTCCGCGTTGCTTTCGCGCACCAGCAGATTGATCTTCGCACAACCCATCGCGATCAACGCCCGTTCGAGCGTGTGCATCAGCGTCTTGCCGACCCCTGCGTTTTGGAAGTCGGGATGCACCGCCAAAGAATACGCCCCACCCCGGTGGCCGTCGTAGCCGCCCATGACGGCGCCGATGAGCGCGCCGTTTTCACCCTCGCCCCCTTCCTCGTCCTCGGCGACGAAGAACAGGCCCTGGCCCAGCCGCTCGGTGCGCGCGATGTCCTTAAGCGGGTCGTTCCACGATCGCGTCAGTCCGCATGTCCGCCAAAGGCGGACCACGTCCCCGCGGTCGGCGGGTCGATAGCCGCGCACGTTGTACGTCTTCATGATGTCCTCCGTTCCCGCGCCGCGCGTCAAAGCCTACTCCACGGTCACCGATTTCGCCAGGTTGCGCGGTTGATCGACATCTGTGCCCTTGATCACCGCGACATGGTAGGCCAGCAGTTGCGCCGGAATGGCGTACAGGATCGGGGCGACGAAGGGATCGACGTGGGGCAGGGCGACGGTGGCCGCGGCCAGATCGCCCAATTTTTGCGCCCCCGGCCCGTCGGACAGGAAAATCACCCGCCCACCCCGGGCGATGACTTCCTGCATGTTGGATGCGGTCTTGTCAAACAGATCGTCCGACGGCGCGATTACGATCACTGGCACGCTTTCGTCGATCAGGGCGATCGGGCCGTGCTTCATTTCGCCGGCGGCGTAACCTTCGGCATGGATGTAGGAAATTTCCTTGAGCTTGAGCGCCCCTTCCAGGGCGATCGGATAGCTCGACCCGCGCCCCAGGTAGAGCACGTCGCGGGCCTCGCTGACGCTTTCGGCCAGGGCGCGCAGGCGCTCGTCGTGATTGAGGACTTCGGCGGCGCGGGCCGGCACCTCGACCAGGGCGTTCATCAATCGCGCCTCGTCGTCGTGGTCGATCGCGCCGCGGGCCTTGGCGGTAACGATGGCGAGGCACGCCAACACCACCAGTTGGGTGGTGAACGCCTTGGTCGAGGCGACGCCGACCTCGGGTCCGGCGCGGGTCAGCAGCGTGGCGTCGGATTCGCGCGCGATCGTGCTTTCGGGGACGTTGACCACCGACAGGATATGCTGGCCCTGGGCGCGGGCGTAGCGCAGCGCCGCCAGGGTGTCGGCGGTTTCCCCCGATTGCGAGATAAATATCGCCGCCCCGCCTTCGGGCATCAAGGCGCCGCGATAGCGAAATTCGGAGGCGACATCGACCTCGACCGGAACGCGGGCCACCTTCTCGAACCAATATTTGGCGACCAGCCCCGCGTAATAGGACGTGCCGCAGGCGATGATCGTCAGTTTGGAGATCGCGGTCGGATCGAACGGCAGGCCGGGGATCGTCAAGGTGCGTTCGGCGGCGTTGATATACCCTTGCAGGGTATCGCCGATCACCTGGGGCTGCTCGTAGATTTCCTTGAGCATGAAATGACGGTAGCCGCCTTTTCCGACGGTGGCGCCGCTAAGCGCCGTCAGGCGCACCTCGCGCGTGACAGGGGCGTTATCCTCGTCGAACACCTCGGCCCCGTCCGGGTGCAGCACCGCCCAATCGCCGTCTTCCAGGTACATGATTTTCTTGGTCAGCGGGGCCAATGCCAGGGCGTCGGAGCCGAGGAACATTTCGCCGTCGCCAAACCCGATGGCGAGCGGACTGCCGCGCCGCGCCGCGATCATCAGGTCATGGCGTCCGGCAAAAATAATGCCCAAGGCGAAGGCCCCTTCCAGGCGCGCAAAGGCCTTGGCGCACGCCTTTTGTGGGGATAGGCCTTGGTCCAGGTACAGGGTGATCAGATGGGCGACCACTTCGGTATCGGTTTGCGACGACAGGCGGCGGCCGGCGGCGGTGACTTCCGCGCGCAAGGACTGAAAGTTTTCGATAATGCCGTTGTGCACGATCGCCACCTTGTCGGTGGCGTGAGGATGGGCGTTGATCTCGTTGGGCACGCCGTGGGTGGCCCAGCGGGTATGGCCGATCCCGATCGTCCCGCTTAGCGGCGCGGCATTGATAGTCCCGACCAGATTATCCAGCTTGCCCTGGGCGCGGCGGCGTTCGATGCCGCCGTTGTCCAGGGTCGCCACGCCCGCCGAATCGTAGCCTCGGTATTCCAGGCGCTTGAGCGCCTCCACAATCAGGGGCGAGACCTCGCCCTTGCCGATGATGCCGATGATGCCGCACATGTCGTTTTCCCGCCCCGCGCCCTAAGCGCCGTTGCCCTTGGCCGGTGTCCCCGACGTGGTTTCCTCGCCCGCGCGCGCTTTCAGGTCCCGCTGGCGTTCGCGATAGCGCGCCGCGCCGCCGGGCACGATTTTCACCGCCGCGCGAGTTACCGCGATGGCGTCGTCCGGCACATCCTCGCCGATCGTGCTGCCCGCCCCGACCAGCGCCCCCGCACCGATCCGCACCGGAGCCACCAGGGCGCTGTTGGAGCCGATAAAGGCACCCGCGCCGATGTCGGTGCGGGCCTTGGTAAAGCCGTTGTAATTACACGTAATCGTCCCCGCCCCGACGTTCGCCCCCGCGCCGACGCGGGCATCGCCGATGTAGCTTAAATGATTGACCTTAGCCCCGCTTTCGACGGTGGCGTTTTTGATCTCGACGAAATTGCCGACATGGCTGTCCTCGTCGAGAACCGCCCCGGGGCGCAGCCGGGCGAACGGTCCGACGGTCGCATTCTCGGCGATATGCGCGCCCTCGATATGGCAAAACCCCTTGATAACGACACCGTCGCCGACACGCGCCCCCGGCCCGAAAAAGACACTGGGGCCGATCGTCACGTCGCGCCCGATCTTGGTGTCGTGGCACAGCCAGACCGTGGACGGGTCAAGCAACGTCGCCCCGCCCTCCATCGCCCGGGTGCGCAGCGCGTCTTGGGCCAAGGTCTCCACCATCGCCAGATCGACCCGGGTATTGACCCCGATCAGTTCCTGTTCCTCGCCTTCGACCCAAGCGCAGGAAAATCCGTCTTCACGGGCCAAGGCGACCAGATCGGTAAGGTAATACTCCCCCTTGGCGTTGCTGTTGGACAGTCGCGATAGCAGTTGCGGCAGTACCGCGCCGTCAACCGCCATCAGGCCGGAATTGCACAGGCCTATATCACGCTGTTCGGCGGTGGCGTCCTTGGCCTCGACGATGGCTTCGAGCCGACCGTCCTCGGGGTCGATCACTAGGCGGCCATAGGCCCCCGGATCGTCCGGCTCGAAACCCAACACCACCACCGCCGGGCGCGGCGCGGCGCGGCGGCGCTCAAGCATCGCGAAAATCGTCTCGCGGGCAATCAGCGGGGTGTCGCCGAAGACCACCAAAACGTCGCCCTGGAACCCTTTCAAGGCGCTCATCGCGGCCTTCACCGCATCGCCGGTGCCCAGGCGCTCGTGTTGGACGACACACGGGATAGGAGCCACCGCGTCCGCGATCTCCTGCTGATCCGGACCGACCACCACGACGATGCGGTCCATCTCGACCCGCCTCAGGGTATCGAGAAGGTGGCGGATCATGGGTCGCCCGGCGATCGGATGCATAACCTTGGGAAGGGTCGATTTCATGCGGGTGCCCAGACCCGCGGCCAAAACGATGGCGGCTGTTTTATTCTTGGTCATTGTGCCTGTGTATACTTAACTGCCTGACTATTGCGGGAATACGCGACGATAGGGCGCATGGACGTCCTCTAACCATAATTTCGTCAAGGGTGTTGATTTTTCGTCGGAATATCCGCACCCTTTGGCCCTTGCCATAAAAAACCTCGCCATGGGGGACCTTGCCATAGGGCGCAAGCGCCGCCAAGTCAAAGATTATTACGGAACTTTACAATGATCGACACGACCCACCGCGGCCCGCTCAAGGCGGTTTTGTTCGACCTCGACGGCACCTTGATCGACAGCGCGCCGGACCTGCACGGCGCCGCCAATCACATGCTGACGGCCCTCGGTCGGCGCGAAGTGTCGCTGCGCGAAGTTCAAATGATGATCGGCGACGGCGTGCCCATGCTGGTGCAACGCTGTTTCGCCGCCACAGGAGACACCCCCGACGCCGACGCCTTGGCCGAACATACCCGGCGCTATGTCGAATATTACGAGCCGCGCAGCACGGTGCTCACCGCCCTATACCCCGGGGCTACGGACGCCCTTGCCGCACTCAAAGATCGCGGCGTCGGCCTCGCCATCTGCACCAACAAAGTCGGCGGGGCGACGATGGAAATTCTGGCGAAACTGGGCATCGACCACTACTTCGATTGCGTCATCGCCGGCGATACCCTGCCCGGGATTAAAAAGCCCGACCCGCGCCACCTGGGCGCCGCGCTGGAGCGGCTGGAAACAACGGCCGAGAACGCGGTGATGATTGGCGACAACGCCAACGACGTAATCGCCGCCCATGGCGCGAACCTACCGATCGTCTTGCTCGGTCACGGCTACACGAAAATCCCGGTCCACGAACTCGGCGGCGAGGCGGTCATCGATCACTTCGACCAGCTTCCTCAAGTCCTGCGCCGGTTTGGTGGATAGGTCCCCCATACCCGTTCACCCCGCTACACTTGACAGGCACACCGCTTCACCGTATATCGGCGCTTCGGCACATATCGGGCGCGTAGCTCAGCGGGAGAGCACTGCCTTCACACGGCAGGGGTCACAGGTTCAATCCCTGTCGCGCCCACCATCGAAAAGCCTCGGGAAACCGGGGCTTTTCGTTTTTTCTGGCCTTCCCAACCTCCCTGTTTTATAATTTTTGGGACACAAATGGGACACTCACGTCTCAGGGCTGGAGGGTAACAACCATGGCAACAATTGAGCAGCGCGGCCCTTATCAGTGGCGTGCCAAGGTGCGGCGCAAAGGCTACCCAGTCCAAACCAAGACCTGTGATTACAAAGCCGAAGCAGAGGCCTGGGCGCGTGACATCGAAGGGCAGATGGACAGGAGCGCTTTTGTTGATCGCTCCCTCTCTGAACGCGAAACCTTCGAAGAGGTGATCAAAGCCCACCTCAAGAACATAACGCCGACGCACAAGGGTGCTGAATCGGAGAAAATGCGCTTGGATAAATTCATGCGTGATGAAAATGAGCTGTGCGCTTATGCGATGGCCAACCTACGCACCGAACATTTTGAAGACTACCGCGACCGGCGGCTAGAACACGTCAAACCTGGCACAGTTGCACGTGAGCTCAATCTTCTCCATAGCGTGATCCAGCACTGCCGCCGCCGCCTATCCCTACTTGAAAACCCAATTTCTCATGTCAAACGACCAAAGGTTAGAGACGCCCGCTTTTCACGCCTTGAAGACGGTGACGAAGAAAAACTTCTGACTGCCATGGATGACTGCAGAAATGAATTTATCAAGCCCGCCGTAATTTTGGCCCTGGAAACGGCCATGCGACGCGGTGAACTGCTTTCGCTAAAATGGGACGATGTAGACCTGACCAAGCGAACAGCAACGCTTCACGACACCAAAAATGGAGAAGCGCGGGACGTGCCCTTGACCACACGCGCCGTTGGCGTATTTCAAAATCTCCAGGATGCACGCGACAAAAAGAAAGTCGTCGGCATTAAGCGCGACCTCCGGGTATTCCCCATATCAGACCAAAGCCTCAAATGCGCCTGGGAGCGCGGGCGCAAGCGCGCGGGGAAAGAGGACTTCACTTTCCACGATCTACGCCACGAAGCCATCTCGCGGCTATTTGAGAGAGATTGGGACGCCATCAAGGTTGCTGCTATCAGCGGACACCGAAACATGCAGTCGTTGAAGCGTTACGCCAATTTCAGGGCTGAGGATTTAGCGAAGGAGTTGGGTTAAGGCATGGATATGCAATTCATTGATGACGCAGTCATCGTACTCTCTGCCCAAGACGCCGTGATGCGTGAGGTATTAAGGTCCATTGAACCAATATCGCCGCCCTCGAAAGACCTTTGCTTTGAAAACACGGCAAGAATTGTAATTAATCAGCAGCTTTCAGGGAAAGCCGCTAACACAATTTTTTCCCGAATATTAAATGTAGTAGAAGAGTTCACCCCTTCATCAATTATCGAGACGCCTACGGACAAACTTAGAAATTGCGGATTATCCCGTGCGAAGATTCAATATATCAAAGCGCTTGCAGAAAAATGTCAGCATGATCAAAGCTATTTAACTTCATTCATAAGCATGACTGACGAAGCGGCCTTTGCTCGCATTCGTGAGAACAAGGGCTTTGGTGATTGGAGCGCCTATATATTTTTGTTATTTCACTTGAAGCGCCCCAACATATTCCCCGAAGGGGATGCCACGTTAAACTCAGTAATTAGCGAACTGTATGGTGTGTCGAAGTCAAACACGGATGATATCTGTCGTATGTCTGACAAATGGTCTCCATATAAAAGCATCGCATGCTTGGCACTATGGAGATGGGCGGATTCTGGAAAGCCAGCCATCAACACCCATGTGTGATTGCTCTAGCACATCACACTAATATCTAAAATTGACCGGGGATTATTCAGTTTTGAATATTTCATTCCAGCCGGTCTTCGTTTTGATTGGCCTACCTATATCTTCTATGAATCCCCTCAATTCCAATAATATTTCTTCAATTTGAGATGCCGTAAGCAAGGAAGAAATTGAGTATATGAACTGCCTAATGTCGACAAAATTTATAGTCTTACCTTTAAAGTTTAGTGCGTTATTTTGAACCCCATCCAGCTCCTGGATGTCTTCAGGAATTCTGCAAATAAATTGCACTGGCCGATCAAGCAAGCTTAAGGAATCCAGCGCCTCAATGCAGTCATCCAACCGCTTTTTATCAATCTTCTTTACAGTAATTTCAAATAAATTAACCGGGTTACCATCTAGCTCGAGCCAAATATCTGCAGGCTTTTTTGATGTTGTATTCGTGCCAAAGACGCTTTCATCACCACCCTCAATTTTATTACATGAACCATCATATAGCTTCTGTAGCAGCCTTGAGACAACGAACTGAGGAACAGTTCCGCTTTCTGGATATTCAAGCAAAAATGTTGAACACTTGTGAGCAAATTTTTGATTAGACAAGCCCCGCTCATCTGGTGCGCAAACAGCTATAGCTGCAACTGTAGCTGCATACTCCACTAGCTTAAAAAAGAAGAAGTCAACTAAGCTTTCTCGTTCCTCGGCGGGTGCTGACTGGATATACCGGAGATAATCTACAGCTGCTTGAGCTGCTACCTGTGGACGTTTACCCTGCGCCCAATTTTCATCTAAAACATTAGTATTTTTAGCTACGTTTAGCGGGTCTGATTTCCCACAAGGGATACGGCCTTGATAGGCATAAAATATGCCTTGCTCGAATATCGCACGTGGGTTGCAATCATAAAATCTGTTCAGGGGGTCATATTGCGCATCTATAAATTGACCAGTTATTGCCGTAGCAACGACTCCCCTAAAGCCCATGGCTTTTGTAAATATCAGATTTTGTAAAGTTGTTTTCAGTTGTTCGTAATCTGTCAGTGCACTGAAATCAGCTTCTGATAGGCTAGCCACATGCTCTAGTTTTCGTTCGATAAATTCTTGAGCTTTTTTGTTTCGCACATCTGTACTCATTTGTCATTCAACCCGAAGAATTCTTTAACGAGTTGGTTCAATTTGGCATTTTCGCGAATGCGATAAAAATCCAAAAGTTGTTTGAACTCCCATACATCCAAACGCTGTTCACAAGTTTCTATTTTAGAAACTTCTGACTGTGTCCTCCCGAGTGCTTGCGCTACCTCATCTTGCGAGAGGCCCAAGCGTTTGCGTTCTGCGCACAGTTCCTCGATAAACTTCGCGTACTGCTCAATATGAATTGATTTTGCTCTTTTCATGCCTGCAAATATCTTCTATAAGTCAAAATATTCGAAAATAGAATAAAATGGGGACTGTTAAGAATGAAAGCTGTTTCACTTTTTTCGGGCGCTGGCGGTATGGATGTCGGGGCTATCAGAGCAGGGTTTGAAGTTGTTGCAGCCTCAGAGATAGATGCTCACGCTTGCTCCACTTACCGGCGAAACCACCCGGGAACAGTTCTGATTGAAGGCGATATTGACAAACGCATGTCCGAGATAATGAGTTTTAAGGGCGTTGATTTAGTCATTGGTGGCCCTCCTTGTCAGGGCTTCTCAGTTGCTGGAAAAATGGACCCTTCTGACCCCAGGTCAAAATTAGTTTTCTCATTTTGTTCAGTTGTAGAGAAATTACTCCCAAGAGCATTCGTTATGGAGAATGTTAAGGCTCTTGGAAAGTTGGCTAAATTCGAGGACGTCCGTCGAGAAATAATTCGTAGAATGCGTAACGCAGGTTATCAAACGACAGTTCATATTTTAAACGCAAAAGATTTTGGAGTCCCACAATCTCGTGAGCGTGTTTTTTTTATCGGAACAAGAGCCTGCTCAACCGTCCTTGAAACAAACGATTTTGAAAAGTTCAAACAAGAGGCAATTTCCCTCCGCCACGCCATTGCTCACCTAGGAAGAGCAGGATCACTAAACAATTCACCAATAACAAAGGCTAAAATTACCTTAGCTAAAAAACCAGTACTTAGAAAATCTCCATACGCTGGCATGCTGTTTAATGGTCAGGGCCGCCCACTTAACCCTGATGCTTGGTCTAGCACCTTGCCTGCAAGCATGGGGGGGAATAGAACGCCTATAATTGATGAAGAACACCTCTATGGTGGCGCTCAAAGTTGGGTTGAGGAGCACCATAGAAAAATACTATCTGGAGCAATACAGAGTGAGTACAAAGAAGCCCCTAGCAGACTAAGGCGGCTAACTATTCGTGAAGCTGCAGTCTTGCAGTCCTTCCCTGAGAGCTATTGTTTCGAGGGGCCTCAGTCTAGAATTTTTAGCCAAATTGGAAACGCTGTACCATGCAAATTAGCTGAATCAGTCCTAAAAGCCGTCAAGCATACGCTCTCAAATACTGCCACGGACCTACGGATTGCAAAACAATCAGCCTAGCCTCCCTCATTCCGTTTGATACTGTAAAATACGGCTTCAGAACTTGTCTGCAAGGAGTACGAATTCTTGGATAAGCCATAACGCCCAATTTGCCCGCTATGAGCCGTGTTGCACCGCCAGCATCCATCTAGCTGACAAGGCTAGACTTGTGCTACCATTGCAAGAACATGAATTCGAAAGTAATATTCGTTCACCATTTACCAGGGGGGATAGATAGAGTGCGTGTTCAGACTGCATTAGGGATCGTAAATACTATTCAGCTTGCCAATGCGAATTCGAAACTTTCGCGAATGCAAAACGATCTGGCATATCAGGCTCAACAGGCTTTCTCTCAAGCTCAACGACAGTTACAAGTTGAGCAAGTTAGACAACTGATATTTGATGCGCGTGTCCAGTGGGAGGAGATTGAAAACATCGCCACAACGGACCCAATTCAAGCGTATGTATTTTCACGCTCAACGAATAACCTTTTACAAAACATTTCCCCTGAAATGCTGCCTGAAATTAGCGACAAAGAATACCTCCACAAGGTCAGCAAATATGCGAACTCTATCAATGCAAACCTAGAGCGCACACTTGGTCAAGTTGCTCTCATTAAAATTGACAGAAGTGAAGAACTTGGAGAGATCATTAAGCAGCTGTCATACATGATTTTCTTGGTTTCATCCTTAGATCACGTACGTTCAAGCTTTTTTGGAGGTGCAAAAAAACTCCGTAAAAAAGGGCTAGAGCAAGTCCTAAACGTAGCAGATGAATATGGAATTTCAGAGCTTCTGGAAAATGGTCAGAGCCTTATCGAAAAATATCAAAATGGTCGCGTCAAAAAATCCGTTCTCATTAATGAAATCAAGGCTCAGGCGAAGCTCATGAGGGGGAACGGTATGGACTTCATTGATAAGTATCTCCTCACAAGCTTGCCACATGAAATCCGCTTAAAAAACGACATTCATGGGCTTGACCCAATGTTAGAAGAAGCAAAATCAGAACAAGCCACGATCATCAACGACTTACTTCCAGGCACTACACCTGCATCCGAAGCTGCACTTGCGAACACATGAACCAACTGCGGTTTAATATCCGCATTGGAGGAGAACCTTATGCATTAGTACCGGCGTAAGATTCCTGATCATGCCCAAACGATTGATCATGGACATTGGAGTCAGAAATCGTCCGTATTCAATTTGACAATGCCATCCACACTCCGCTCTGAACCATTCTAAAAACTTCCTGTTCCATAATTGGTTCACCTGTTAATTTGCGCCAACCCGTACCAGTTCTAAAGCAAGTAGCCCGCCATTCGTGGTCCAGAGCCACCATTAAAACACTCTGGTCGAGCTCAACTGAAAGCTCCCCTATTAAACTGTCCACGTTTGCAAAAAATATATCGAAGCCATCTTTGCATGCCCAGTCTGGGTTAGGTCCTCTGTACGAGGAACCTATCGCCACTGAATAGTCAGTTGCGATCTCGGTTAACGCAGCCTTTTCAGAATAATTTATTATCATTGTTGTTTCCTAACTTGAGGGCCCGCGAAGCGGTGCTCGAAAGCAAGCGCCAATTCATGCCCCCGCCCTAGCGGATGTATGACATTGGCATCGCTTGCACATACCCTTTTTTAAAACTCTACCCCTCTAGCACATACCCTTTTTTAAAACTCTACCCCTCTAGTTTTTGTCCGTTGTTTCTTTAGATGATTAGCCGGTATTTTCAGACCATGCTCCCTCATGAAGGCTTTCAATATTCTTTCGCCAGCGTCAAACAATCGTCTTTCCTTTGGCCCCGCAGGACCCTCTATCTTTTTTGCATTAAATGCCCACTGACGGGTGACCTTAAGAGTAGCCTCCAACTCCGCCTCGCACATTTTTGCAAACTTGTCGTGCATGGCTTGAAGCCGCCTTTGCGCTGCTTGTTTCCTCTCATAGTTTATCTCGTAGTTTGCCAATCCTTCATCATCGAAACGAATGGGTTCTATAGTAGAAGGAGCAGGTTTTTCATAAGCCTCTAGCTCAAGTATAATTTCAGCTTGTTCTCCATAGGGCCGAAGAATGGTTTTGGCCCTTTCCAAGCCTTCAATCAGAATGCGTACATCAACATCAAAGGGGTCACTTTCAAGTGCCTTGAGCAAAGCACCGTGTGCCTTGCTCGTCATTGTTAAACAAGCTGCGTTCATGCGGTCTGACATGGCATCAATTTTCTTTCGTCCATCCAACAAACTCAGGTGAACAATTTTGAGATCGCTAAGACCCTTTATTCGAAGCGTATTGTCAAAGTCGATTGAATGCGTGCCTATCGAGATTGGGTATGGTTTAGACGGGTTTGGCTTTTCTTTTGCTGGCTTCGACATGTCTCTATCTCCTAAAATTCTGGGTGAAGGTGAAGGCTTAAAATGTTGCGTTGTGACTTGCGTCTCCCTTCCATCAACAAGGCCTTCCTTTTGAATTGGCTCCGTCGCACGTAGTTTTGTTTTAGCTTTCACGCGCTCATGACGGCGTTTCTCAAAAAATTCCATTTTTCTTTGCTCCGGTGTGATCGCGGGAACACGGTCATATTTTTCTGACCGATAGCGCTCCCATGTCATACGAAACCGCTGTTGCAGTTTTTCACGCCCAAGACCTTTTCCGGAAACCTGCGTAAGTTTGCATTCATCACCAGCACTGTTTTCAATGACCATGCCGCGCCCTTCGGCCCGCAAATAGTAGCGATGTTTTTGCAGTGCGTTTTCTAGCTCATCCCAACTCTTGGCGGTGCTGAATGGTTTTGTCTGGCCAAGATTTTCAGCTACCTCACGAGCAAACTTTTTCATTGAGGCCGGACTTTTATTTCTACGCTTTCGCGGCAAAATGATTTCACCCGTCCTCACTTTTTCCCAGTCGTAAGCATTCCCAGTCTTAGGGTCTATCCAGCGCCCCGGCGTAACCTTCAAGCCATAGCGCTTCTCAAAATTACGATTCAGGGCCTGGAGCTTCACCAAATCGAATGACGGATCATTAACCCGAGCAGACGTTGGGTGAACCTTGTTGATTGCGAGGTGCATGTGAGGAGAGCCCGTATCGCAATGTACGACCAACAAGGCCTGGTGCTCAGTCATCCCGAGCGCATTAAGTGCCTCACGCGTATATTCATTCCAAAATTCAGAGGTTGCCTTTTTACGATCAGATGCGGGGAGAGAGACGACATAATGCAATGATGCAGATTGTTGCATCCTGGTATTCAGCGCCGCCGTTTCACCCATCTGCTCCGCGACTTGGCTTATCTGTTCTGCAGTCAATCTCTCTCCATCAAAAAAGTTTGTGTTAAATGCAGCCGCAAACTCAACACGTCCTTCTCCGCTAGGTGCGGCGCGCTCTCCATTTTTGCTCTCTCTCCCCTCCACTAGATACGCTGTGAGTTGCCGGAAATCGCGCTTGTGCTGAGCACGCATTCGAGGTTCAAGTGTACGATTAACTTGGCGTCTTTTCGTTTTAGTGCGTGATCCAGATCGCGAACCAGCGCCAATTTTGAACTGGCTGTTTGGCCGAGTACGAGTCAATTCACGTAGGGCTGCTTCCTCGTCTTTTGAACAGCCCCTCCCTACACGATTATGATCATCATCACGGCGCATGATCTTCTTAGTGATCATGACCAACCCTCCTGATCGCGGGGGCTAAGGTATCAAATACAAGCCGATACACTTCGTCCTCAAGGTGCGTAAGGCCATCTTGGTGTGCTCGCCTGACAATCTGATTCAGGTTATTACCGATCAAAGTTAACTGCCTAATCGTCGCACGGTCAGAACTAGCCAAAATCTGGCTCAAACCACGTCTGCGGGTATACGTTGAGACACTCTTAATTCCGGCCTGGGCAGCCAACTCTTTAAGTTTTTCAAGCTCGGATTTTGATACGCGCACCGACAGTACAAGTGTGCGTTTTTCTTTTTGGGTACGATCATCAATATCAGGCATAAGACCTCCGCGAATTCAGAACTTGGGAGGTGGAACTTGGGAGGTGCTTGGGAGGTGCTTGGGAGGTGCTTGGGAGGTGCAAGCGATGCCAATGTCATACATTCGCCAGAGCGAATGACCTGAATTGACGCTTGCTTTCGGGCACGCTGGCGCGGACCTCAAGGATGTGCATAACGTTCGCAACAGAAATGGGTTCATCACAAAACCCCACTCTGCAGACAGCGCCACAGGCGTAAGGTGCGCGCCCTTGGGCGCATATGGCACCTGTTGAGGCCAAAGGCCGAGACGCCAGGTTGTCGCCCGCAGGCGACGCAATTCCATCTTGTTCGATAGGCCCAGGCCCGGTGTGGTGCTGCTCCGGTCGCTACGGCGCTATGTGAGGCGCGCTCCCTCCCACAGCACCACACCAGGCCGAGAATTCTTAAGGTTCTTGTTAGCAGGACACCAATGTCCGGGATCATGACGAATCCCCCCCACTGGTGTCCGCTATTTGGCCCTCACTCCAGACATTGGTGTCCGGAGACATTTGTATGTTTATGTCACCCTTGTGTACGTCAATATTGATGTTGATATCGCCAATATTGATTATGTTTCCGCTTCGATGTGCACCTAGCTCTTGTGAAAGCTTCTTAATCATTTTTTCCATTAGAGAGGGGATATAGTCGAACTCAATTAATTCATATTTTCCCGGCTCGGTTTCGACTCGGAGATAATCAACAATTGTATATTCGTACCCGCGACCACGTGGTGTTGCCTTTAACAAAGGTAACTCACGTTCACGCAAATCCTTTAAGGCACGCCGACTCGTTTTTTCGCAATGACCAGCTATTTTGGCGATTTCATCAGCGGATGGAAAGCTGAGTCCCGAATATAAATTTGTGTGAGCTCTCACGATCAGCCATGTTTTTATTACCCCTTCATTCATGTCTCGTAAGCCGCCAGACAAAATGAAGTCATTCATTAATCTCGACCACGTGGCGTTAAAAAAAGGGTATTCTTTTTGAGAACTCTGCCGTCCCATTACTCACCTCCTTTTTTAGAGGTGATTGTCAATTTAGGGCGTTTTCTTTGTCGTCCTGGAGAGCGTTTTTTGCGCAGGTTCTCACCACGCTTTGATTTACGGCATGGAGCATCATTCCAAGTTGGAATTTCCTTCCCTAAAAGCCAGTCATTCACATCTTGAAGCTGGTAAAGATCATAGCTGAAGCCCTCGGGCCTAATGCACACAGGCCCACGGTGTTCTCGTGCCATCGCATGTAATGTTGGAACCGCTATTCCGCTAATGCGGCTAAATTCACTGCGTGAAATAGTAACGCGACTTGCAGGAATGCTTTGTACGTTTTTACTGGTGTGTGCCATCTGCCATCTACTCTTGTGTTCGATGGCTACCCAGTATGGGCACGGTTTCTGTGCTGTCTACAAGCAAAGCGTCCGTGATATACCGAAGGTCAGTTTTTTACCCGTAAAATCAATACGTTACGAAGCAACTTTTTTCGGCTTTATATTTTTGCCATCTAATCTTGTATGTTCTGATGACTACCGATTATGGGCATATTTAGTAGCTTGTCTACAAGCCAAGCGTCCGTAGAGTGACGAATACATTGATTTTAGTAAGTAATTTCAGATTGTTATAAAGATATATTTTTTAACTTACGCATCAATTTTCGACACGATCAACATCCCATAGCGTGGGACACAAATGGGACACTAAATGCAAATACATTAAATAAGAACCAATAAGGTCGTATAAGTTAAATTGTTCTATAACAAAGGGTTGATAGGTAAAACCCCGGCAGGGATTGCATTATTTTCGCCTTCACACGGCAGGGGTCACAGGTTCAATCCCTGTCGCGCCCACCACAAAAACCCAGACCCTAAAGGTTGACGTGAGACCCGAAATTTCCTCCATTTTAAAGTAGAGTCCATCACCGAAGAAGGAGATGGATATGAAGCGTTCACGTTTCACGGAAGAACAGATCATCGGGATTTTGCGGGAGCAAGAGTCTGGCCAGAAGACGGCTGATGTTTGTCGTCGCCACGGCATCAGCGAAGGCACGTTTTACAAATGGAAGTCGAAATTTGGCGGCATGGACGTGTCAGACGCCAAGCGCTTAAAAGCGCTGGAGGCGGAGAACAACCGGCTCAAAAAGCTATTGGCCGAGACCATGCTCGACAACGCCATGCTTAAAGACATCAATTCAAAAAAGTGGTGACGCCCGCCGCCAGGCGAGAGGCTGTCGCTCATCTTCGAAAAACCTATGAGGTGAGCGAGCGGCGGGCGTGCCGCACCACAGGAACGGACCGTAGCTCGGTTCGTTACCGGTCCATCAAACCGGACGATGCACCGATCCGGGGGCGTCTTCGTGCGTTGTCTGCGGAACGTCGGGGATTTGGCTATCGTCGTTTGCACATTATGCTGTCCAGGGAAGGCGTACACATGAACCAGAAGAAGCTGAGGCGCTTATATCGAGAAGAAGGCCTTCAGGTGCGTAAACGCGGCGGGCGCAAACGTGCTTTGGGCACACGGGCACCGATGCTGCTGCCTCAGGGGCCGAATCAGCGTTGGTCGCTGGACTTTGTCTCAGACGCCTTGGACGACGGAAGGCGGTTTCGCATTCTGTGTATCGTTGATGACTTCACGCGCGAATGTATTGGGCTTGTCGCCGATACGTCCTTGTCGGGTCTGCGAGTGGCTCGGGAACTGGATGATATCATCAAACAACGTGGCAAGCCGCGTATGGTGGTCAGCGACAACGGCACGGAGCTGACCAGTATCGCAATCCTCAAATGGTCACAGGAGCGGCGGATCGAGTGGCATTACACTCAGCCGGGCAAGCCAACGCAGAACGCCTTCGTGGAAAGCTTCAATGGACGACTGCGAGATGAGTGCTTGAACGAGACGCTGTTCTCCACGGTGAGGCACGCGAGGGCCGTGCTGACGGCTTGGAAGTATGACTACAATCACATCCGCCCACATTCCGCTCACGGCGGAGCCACGCCAGTGGAATTTGCCGATCAAGCTGATATGGGGCATGCCCCATATCAGCTTGATCAAAGAGCCCGCAAAGGGCAATGTTTTGAAATCGGGCTCTCCTCATAGGTGGGGGAAACTTGGGTCTCACGTCACCTGTTCGGAGGTGGCGGCCTGAAGGCTGTTCAGGTAATCAACGGCGCGCTGTGCGTGAGCGGCTGCGGTGAAGATGGCCCGTTTGTCTTTCTTGAGAACTTCAAGCCAGCTTTCGATATAGGCAGCGTGGTCGTCCCGGACCTCCAGCGTAATCCCAAGATCAGCGGAGAGGAATGCTGATCCTAGCTCGGCAACCAGTTCTTCCTGTGCATAGCCTTCGTCGCCCCAGCGTTTTCGACCGAAGCTACGATCCAGCCGGTTCGGATGACGAGTCCAATGCGTGGTCTCATGCGCCAGTGTGGCGTAATAGCTTTCCGCGTCGCGGAAGCTTTCGAAGGGCGGAAGCTGGATACGGTCTGATCCGATGGCGTAGTAGGCCTGATTACCGCTATGGCTGATATTGGCCTCGGTGGCGGCGAAGTATTCTTCGGCGTGATCTATGCGCTGGACAGGATCAAGAACCGGCTCGGCGAGTTGGTAATAATCAGAAGGCAAGCCTTCGATCTGCTCGACGTTAAAGACGGTATAGCCTTTCATGAAGGGGATGGCGTGTTCGGATTCCTCGCCGTCGGCGTTTTCCTCGGTGCGGGTGATGGTATTGGCGTAGACGACCAGTTCGCCCTTCTCGCCTTTGCGGACAGTGGCATCAAGTTCCTTGGCTTGGCGGAATGTCATCCAGATCGGAGCAGCGTGGCCTTTTTCCATGGCGGCGGACCAAAGCATCAGAATGTTGATGCCGTTATAGGGCTCGCCGTTGTGGCGTAGTGGCTTTGTAATGCGTCCTGCGGCATGTTCTGCGTTCCAGGGTTTCATCCATGTTCTGACGCCTTGTTCAAGATCAGCGATGATTTTATTTGTGACGCGGCTGGTAAACGTCCTGCCGGGGTTTGTCTTTGCTGGTCATGTTCCGTCTCCTTATTTGCGGTTTTTCTCAACACGCGAAAACAGAAGACGGACGAAATAGACGGATGGTCACCGAAGGAGCACGGCCAACACGGCTCATGCAATGAGGTGGTGCGGGCAGGCCGTTGACCGGACGACGCGTCCGGCTAGATGCAGCGTGAAAGTTGAGAAGAACCGCGAAGGAGACGGTGGAAATGAACCACAAATCCCCCTTGGTGGGCTATTCCGCAGCCACAACAACAGAGCTGTCTACGCACCGGCTCACAAGGCTATAAACCTATACACCACAATATGTTAGCAGAATAACCTATAAATCGTTCGACACAATAACCTAAATATGATACAACATAATAACCGATGATTTGTACGTCACGATAACCTAAAGGAAGCACGAAACAAATGGCAACCCCAGCCGAGAAACTGGCGCAATCGCTGGAAGTCCTTCAAGGGCTTCAGAACCGGAACGTAATCGCCATCCGTTCAGGGGACCTGCTGCGCGTTCATAGAGAGCGCCTACTCGCGAATGGCTTCCTGCACGAAGTCATGAAGGGTTGGTACATCCCGTCTCGACCGGACGAAGCTGCCGGGGAAAGCACCGCTTGGTATGCGTCCTACTGGAGTTTCTGTGCCGCATATCTTAACGAACGCTTCGGCAAGGGTTGGTGCCTGTCGCCCGAACAGTCACTGTCCCTGCATGCCGGAAACTGGACGGTGCCAGGCCAACTCCTTGTGCGTGCACCGAAGGGCGGTAACAAGGTAACAGCGTTTCCTCACAATACGTCATTGCTGGACGTTCGCTCCGCCATGCCAGAATCGGAAAATGTTGAAGAGAAGGACGGGCTGCGCTTGTACTCTCCGACTTCAGCGCTGGTCGGTTGTCCGCCGGGATACTTCAATCAGAACCCGACAGACGTTCGCGCCGTTTTATCCATGGTACGTGACGCGTCCGATATTTTGGCCCAACTGCTTGAAGGCGGACATACCACGATTGCCAGCCGCCTTGCCGGCGCATTCCGGAATATTGGCCGTGACCGAATCGCTAATGACATTGTGAAGACAATGCGAGCCGCCGATTATGACGTGCGCGAAATTGATCCTTTCGAGACCAAGCCGCTTGCCCTCTTGGGCTCCCGTGAAACATCCCCCTACGTCAATCGCATCCGCCTCATGTGGGCAGATATGCGCGAAGGCGTGATCGGACGTTTCCCCAAAGCCTCAGGCTTGCCGGAAGACATTGAAGCCTACATGGCGCGTGTCGATGAGGTCTACGTCACCGACGCTTACCACTCCCTATCGATTGAGGGCTATCGCGTCACTCCTGAATTAATCGAGAGGGTCCGAAGTGGCAACTGGAATCCAGACAATGACGAAGCGGACCGAACGCACCGCGATGCTCTTGCCGCTCGAGGCTACTACCAGGCTTTTCAGGCGGTCAAAGCGAGTGTTGGTCGCATCTTGGGCGGCGAGAACTCCGGAACAGTTGTCGATGAAGACCATGGGACATGGTATCGCGAGTTGTTCGCGCCCAGTGTAGTTGCCGGCGTCATCAAGGCGGCTGATCTGGCAGGCTATCGCAATGGACCGGTCTTTATTCGACAATCCATGCACGTCCCGCCAAGCCGCGAGGCGGTGCGCGATCTCGTGCCAGCTTTCTTTGAATTACTTCAAGAGGAAACGGATGCCACGGTTAGGGTTGTTCTCGGGCATTTCATGTTTGTCTACATCCACCCCTATGTGGATGGCAACGGACGTATGGGCAGATTCCTGATGAACGCTATGCTGGCGGCTGGCGGCTATCCGTGGACCGTGGTCCCGGTGCAAGAGCGGGACACATATATGGCGGCTCTGGAAGAAGCCAGCGTGCGGCAGAACATCGTTCCGTTTGCGGAATTCCTTGCGCGCCTTGTCGATTCGAACCTGAAAGGCAAGCCGGCACCAAAAGTGCCCGGCAAGGAATAGTTCGTCAGAACCCGGTCGCGCCACACAACGAAAAAGAAAATCTCGGAAAAAGAAAAATATCGCCACAAAATTTGCCACAAATTTGCCACAAGCCGAAACGGACCGAAACGGACAATGCCGGATTTCTGCGGCTTACAGGAGATGGGCATTTGTGGCAAAAATGGCCCCAAAAGTCTGATTGCTTGCCGCAATACGCTGCTAAGTGATTGATTTAATTATGGAGCGGGTGAAGGGGATCGAACCCTCGGCCCTCAGCTTGGGAAGCTGATAAAAACTACTTGTTTTCTGCGGTTTACACATTGCTCGCCACAGATTTGCCACATGGTTTTTTGAGGATTGCCGTTGCAAGAGCTTCGGCGGTATCTTTTTTCGCTTTTTCGCGTTCCTTCAACAAATGGCCATAGACATTCAAAGTGATCTCGATCTGTGAATGCCCCATCGTATCTTGAATGAATTTAAGGTCCACCTTCTGTTCGATTAGCTTTGAAGCAAAATAGTGACGCAGCGAATAAAGCGTGTATTTCGGGCGCTCCACCTGCTTGCCCTTGATGGTTTCCGTGACCATCAAATCAGCCTCCCGCATCAGCGGCAACCATGCCCCCTTCCTAAACTTACCGAGCAATTGCGGTCGCCCCGTTGCCGTTGGAAATACAAGATCAGCATCCGATTCCGGACACCTTTCCTTCCATTCAAAAATCATCTCCGTAATCAAATCCGGCAGATAGATCGTCCGTTTTCCCGCCCTTGATTTTACCGGGCCAATAATGCCGCATTTATCAGCGCGCTGGGTGACTTCAACCCTGTCCGGATGAACACAAGCCCACGGCAAACCCCGATACTCTGAGGGGCGCATTCCAGAGAAGCTGGCCAAATAGATCATGGGACGATAACGAGCCCAGGATTTCTCCGCAAAAGCATTCTTGTTTCCTAAAATATCGGCGGCACCAAGAACATCCCGCATCTCTTGGTCGGACGGAATGGCAACTTCGGATGCCTCTTCCTCGTAACGTCCGCCGCTTTTGATGCTAATGCCTGCCGCTGGATCATTCCTGACATGGCCCTGATGTTTCATCTCGATCAATATCGAGTGGAACGAAGACAATGTACGCCGGGCAAGGTCCCTGCTCTTGTTTTTCAAGAGCCAGTTCCGAAAATGTACGATGTCTGATGGTTCGAGTTCTTGTAGATTTTTTGGCCAAGGGTATTCATCAATCACGCGCCCGCGCCGGCGATACTCCTCAAGCGTTGCTGGCTCTACCGTTTCCCGACCATCACGACCGATCTTTTCGCAGATATCGAGCCAGAGCTTGACGGATTGGGGGACTGTTTTGATGTGGGTTGATATCTCTTCATTAAGGCTACCGAGATTTTGAGTGAACTCGCGCGCCGCCTTCAGTGTTTTGAAGGTGGCAAAGGCGTATCCCGATTTTGTTTTCGAACTGGGGTATCGGACTTGATAAGTGGTTCCTTTTAATCCGGTTCTTTTCCTAATATCAGCCATATAGAATCAGTGTTCATTTTAAAGTTCATCCATCAAATAATTCCTGTTATTTGGGCCTAAAAACCTGTGCATTGTTTTCGGCGTCGATCTGACATTGCCGGTAAATATTAACCAGAGTGCCTTTTTCGGTCTTCAGCTTCTTGTCGATTGGATCGACAAAAAAGGGCAGCTTGCGCCGCCCCTGTGCATCCATATCCGCCGCACGCTTCATCTGACGTTGATTCAACTCGACGCCCATATCGGCGAGGACTTGGCGGGCTTGTTCAAGATTGATGTAACAGGGCTGTTTCATGCTGCACCCCGCTTACAAGTCGTAGTCTTTACAGGCGGGCCTGTAATGGTGCGTGTCCATCCGATTGATAAGATGGCCCTCGGGATGCCGTGTAAGTCGGATATCACCATATTCGTTGGTGATCGGCAGTTTGAGCCGGGGAGCCGTCACGTACTTGACGTTATAGATATCCTTGAGCGCCTGGATATCGGTATAAATTGCTTGAGCAAGCTCATCGATCGAAATCGTACCCAGCTCCCTGTAGTCGATAAACAGGGCATCTTGGCGCTGATTGTCGCGCTTCTTACCCATAGTGCCTCTCAGTCTTCAAATAACTATAAATATTACTTTTTTATAAAATCAATTTTTTCGTATAACTCCATTATACTACATTAATACTTAAAGTTGTATTATTAAGTTTTTATTCTATTGCACTGACTTATTGTCGCTTTTTAGTTCCGAACATCTTCGCATCGAATTTTTGTTACTTAATGCGATCTCCCCCCACCCTTTGTTTCTCCAGATCAATCTTTGTTCCCTGAATATCCGCAACCGTCTTCAGGATTGCGGCTTTGCGCCTTTGTGCGCTGACCTCTCCCTTTTTTCACCATTTCGTCGTTCTTCAACCGCCGTCCATGGCGGGCCTTTCCGTGCCGTGACTCTGGGGAAAGCAAGAAAGGCCCTGATGACCGGGGTCTCGGACTAAACGGAGAAAAAAATGAAGAAGATCATCACAACATCGGACCTGCAAAACAGCCCCCTGGAAGAACTGAAGGTAGCGTTCAACAAGGCTCAACAAGACTTGACCAAGAGCGAGCCAAACTCGCCGGAGCGAAGGAACGCACTCGCCAGCATCGAAAACATTCGCCGGGCAATGAACAGCCGTCACATTCAACGACCGAAACCACCCGGCTTCTAAGTCTCGGTTAGCCATATAACCGGTCCCGTATCTCACGGGGCCGGTTTCCATTTGGCAAAGGATCGCAAGGTTCACGCGAGGTTTTCTGACCTGCGATTCCGTCATTCTCATCACCATGGAACGGCAAAACGACAATTTGAATCGGCGCAAGGCCCCGAAGAATAAGGCCGATCTCGACCCCAGACTGGTCGAATTGGTCAAAATACTTGCGCGCGCGGCGGCTGAGAGGGATTATGAACGTCTTCAGAAAGACGGGATAAACCCGCCGGATCAGGGAGACGATCTATGATCGCCGGCATTGCCAAAGTCGCTATCTACGCGCGTTATTCTACGGATATGCAGCGGGACGCCTCGATTGAGGACCAAATCCGCCTCTGTCAGGAACGCGCGGGCAAGGAAGGCTGGCTGGTCCATAATTGCTATACGGACCACGGAACCTCGGGCGCGACCCTGATGCGCCCCGGCGTGCAAATGCTCTTAACCGACGCCATGGCCGGCAAGTTCGATATCATCCTTTCCGAAGCCCTCGACCGTCTTTCCCGCGATCAGGAAGACATTGCCGGCATCTACAAGCGCCTGAGCTTTGCCGGCATCAAAATCGTCACCCTCTCCGAAGGTGACGTGAATCATCTGCATATCGGTCTCAAGGGCACAATGAATGCCCTCTTCCTCAAGGACCTGGCCGACCAAGACCCGGCGCGGCCTGCGTGGCCGTGTGGAGGCCGGCAAGTCTGGCGGCGGCAATGCCTATGGCTATGACGTGGTGAAGAGCTTCAATGAGGACGGCGAAGCCAAACGCGGTGATCGGAAGATCAACGAATTCGAAGCCGGTGTCGTCCGCCGCATCTTCAACGACTATGCCGCCGGCAAGTCGCCCAAGGCTATCGCGGCGCAACTGAACGAAGAAGGCGTCGCCGGTCCCTCCGGCAAAGGCTGGGGGCAGAGCACGATCAATGGCAATCGCGATCGCGGCACCGGCATCCTCAATAACGAACTCTACATTGGCCGTCTGGTCTGGAATCGGCTGCGCTACATCAAGGACCCTGAGACTGGCAAGCGCGTCTCACGCCTGAATGATAAAGCCGACTGGATCGTTCAGGACGTTCCGGACCTGCGCATTATCGATCAGGACCTTTGGGACAAGGCGAAAGCCCGCCAGGGCGCTCTCAAGATCAAGAAGACGAATGACACCGGCATATGGGATCGTCGCCGCCCTAAGTACCTGCTCTCCGGGCTCATCAAATGCGGCCATTGCGGCGGAGGTTTTGCGACAATCTCACAAACCCATATGGGCTGCTCGACAGCACGCAATAAAGGCACTTGCGACAATCGCCGATCGATCAAACGCGAAGCCTTGGAAGAGCTCGTTTTGAGCGGCCTTCAGCACCATTTGATGGACCCGGCCTTGTGCGAAATCTTCGCCGAGGAATACACCCGCCACATAAACCAAATCCGCATCAACAAGAACGCGACCATCGAGGCCACCAAGAAGGAATTGGTCCGCATCGAAAGGGAAAACACCAAGTTGGTGGACGCCCTGTGCAATGGTGTACCTGCCGTTCAGGTCAAGGATCGCATGTGGGAGTTGGACGCCCGACAAAAGGAACTGGAGGCGCT